>JAHWHI010000053.1 GCA_019323355.1 Candidatus Woesearchaeota archaeon
GATCTCCTTTTTGCCTCTACTTTCCATTCTGGTAACACCCTTAAGAATTTCGCAATGTTTCTCTCTGTCAGGGCAATTGATGGTTCTCCGTCTACGAATCTTTTATCAAAACCATCCTTTCCAATGTCGTCAGCGAATAATAAAATATTTCTGACTCTTTTCTCTCTGAATAATCCTTCTTTTCCCTCGCATCTCCCAGCAATAACACTGCCAAATTCAGCTAGAGAAACATAGATTGGTTCTTCTGTTGGGTTTGCCATGCTAAAAAATGTAAATAAGTCTTTTATAAAGCTTATGTCTACAGGAACCTTTTTAAACAGGATATACGTGAAAACATATATGAAACTTCCATCACATAAGGAATTCAGGGTAATTGTACGGAAAAAAGCAGTTGGCAAATTAGGTGTTAAACCAGAAGACCGAGACACAGAGACATTCATCAAGAATGCGATTGTCAATATAGATAAGCCAGCTGGTCCCACTTCCCACAATGTTTCTGCTTATGTCCAGAGGATACTAAGACTGAAAAAAGCAGGACACTCAGGAACACTGGATCCTGCAGTGACAGGTGTCTTGCCAGTGGCGCTGGAAAATGCAGTCAAGGTTGCGCAGGCATTGATGGGTTCTGACAAAGAATATGTATGTGTTATGTATTTGCACAAGACTGTTGAGGAAGTCGGACTGAAGAAATTAAAAGAAGCTTTTGATCATTTCACAGGAAAGATAATGCAGATGGTCCCGAAGAAATCTGCAGTAAAAAGACAAGAACGAGAAAGAGAGATACATTACATAAAACTGCTCGAGACAAAAGACAAAGATGTCCTTTTCATAGTAGGATGCCAGGCAGGAACTTACATCAGAAAACTGTGCCATGACATTGGTGAATATCTGGGATGCGGCGCGCACATGAAAGAGCTGCGAAGGACAAAAGCAGGACCTTTTGATGAATCAACATTGGTAACATTAAACAAACTAAAAGATGTCTATGACGAATACAAAGAGACAGGAAACGATAGGCATCTGCGGAAACTTCTTCTTCCAGTTGAGTATGCAACAAGATACATCCCAAAGATCTGGTGCGATGATGAAGCGATAAAGCATATCAAGCATGGAAGAAGCCTGCTTGGAAAGCATATATCAAAACTGACAGACAAGATAGAAGCAGGCCAGTTGGTCTGCATCATGAGCCTGAAAGGAGAATTGATAGCGCTCGGAATCTCAACAGACAGTTCAACAGGCCTTAAGACAAGAGAAGGTGTTGCAGCCAGGATAAAGAGAGTATTTTAGTACTTCTAAGTAATAACCAAACATAAGCTTTATATATTGCCAGCGCAGAACTTTCCTTATAGGGGGAGTATATATGGGGATATTCAATACTGCAAAAAAATACCTTGGCTATGCAGCTGGAGCTCTTGCTCTGGCAACAGGATTTTCTGCAACTGCAATGGCAGAGGATGATATAAGTGATATTGTTGATGAGGTTTTTGAAGCAAAAGAAGCTGCAAAAGAAAAATCAGTTCCAGAAACAACTTCAGCTCCAGAAGTTGATGTGCCAAAACCAAAAAGAGAATACAAATTAGGATTAGAATTAGATGAAGAATTTACAGTCAATGCAGAAGATCAATATTTATCAACAACACGTTTAGAGTTCTATAGAAAAAAAGGAATGAGAGAAGACCTGCTCCGGGTAGATATCACAGAAGATGAAGCATCAGATACAACAAGAGGAAGAATCGGTCTGAAAATACCTGTTCCGCTTGAAGATGTAGTTGGAACAGTCAGCATATTCGGAACTTTTGATGAGAATGACAATTATGGTATTGGAATAAACATTCATTCAATAATAAAAAATGAAATAATCATAGGTGCAGAGGCAGAAGCAAACAGCACAACCTCTGATGTTGACACACTCTTGGGAGTTTTCATCGGTTACAAAAAAGGAGATACAGAAGGAAAGATCGGTCTTGCAAAAAGGCTTGGAGAATCTTACCTGCACGGTTCATTCTTCACAGACCTTGGCCAGATCGAAGGCGCAGAGAAACTTGGAAGTTTCTATATAGGATTAGGTTTCACACTTTCAGAGTCAAACTCGCAGTTCGTGCCTTGTTTTGGAATGACTCCTACGAAGCGAGGAGAGGGTGTTGGATTCAGGACATTCGGTATCTTCAAGGAAGGCATGACAGTCCTTGACCTGCAGTTCACTTTCAACAGCACATTGAGCAAGTACGCGATAATGTGGCTTCCTGATATCCATGGAAAATGCCTGTGCGACTCCAGCATTGTGGATAATATAATGGATTATTTTACTCCTGCTCCGTTTTTGCACGAGTATACAACAACATTAGGTATCAATGCAAGAGCGATCAATACTCCTGCTGCTAATATCTACTCATTCGAGCTGGCAATATATCCTGCGAATGCACTGAGAGAGCTGGCAGAAAAAGAAAAAAGAGAGAGAGTCCCTGTTATCGACAGCTTCTTTATCGGACCATCAGTCAAGTTCACAAAATATATTGCAGATGGCGCAGATACAGAATTCAGATGCAAGTTCGGCACAGAGATTGAAGGTTTCAGGTTTCATTTGGAATTAATCAGAAATCCTGCAGGAGATCTTGAATATTCAGCTTTCCTGACAAAAGCATTTGATTTTTAGTAGAAACATAAAATGGAAAAAGTACCTCGGCCGCCTACAGTATTCAAAGATTCTGCAATAGTCAAATTTCTTATTTTTGAACATGATGATAGTTCTTATCTTCGATGGGGGCCTCCTGAAAAAGATGGAAGTCTTTTCACCCATTTCGCAATACGAAACCAGTTCCTGGATGAGCTTTTGAAGGCTGGACTGAAAGCAGATGGATTGGGAGAGATTGTTGGCGGAACAACAGTGATGTCCCTTAAGAAAATCCAGTATATTGGAGATTGCCAGCCCTACCCAATTGCAGAATTTGAACATTTCAAAAATCTGGTTCTTTCAAAACATAATGATTATCATGTAATCTATGAACCAATAGGCCCAAAACAGGACAGTTAATGTTTTCTAGAATTGATCATCAGTTTTTTGAACACAATAGGAGAGACAATAGTGATGATCATGGCCATGATGATTAAGGACGAGAAAATCTGTGGATTGATGAGGTTTGCTTCAAGCGCAAGAGCACCTACAACAAAACCAATGTCTCCTTTAGGGCTGAGTCCCCAGCCGAGTATAACTCCTTCTTTTGAGGTTCCTTTTGACAGCAATACAGCAATCCATGTTCCTCCGATAACACCGATTATCGCAATTGCAATGAACAGTATTGTGTAAATATAATTGCTAATTATCAAACTCAGATCAGTGTTCAGTCCGATCCAGACGAAAAATAGGGGGATAAGGAAACCAAACGCAATGATGTGTATTGACCTAGCAATATCATGCTCTTCCCAATCAGGTATTGACACTTCCTTGAATATTGTCTGTCTGATGATGATTCCTGCGACAAGCGCTCCTACTAACGCGCCAATGCCTAAGAATTCGGAAAGTGCAACAACAAGAAGCACAATTATCATAGCGCCCATGAATCTTGATGTGCTTGATTTTTCCCTGTCAAATAATCTCAAGGTATACGGTATGAACCAGATTCTTGCAGCGATTATGAAAAAGAAGAACACTGCTATGAATAAAAGGAATTTTGGAAAAGCTAATTTATTTGTCGCAGCCTCAAACATTGCAAGAAGAACTCCGACAATAAGAAGTTCTATTATGTCTGTGATGACTCCAATGCTTATTATCATCGAGCCTATCCTTGACTTAAGCATCTTTAATTCATCGAGCAGATCGATTGTGACAGACTGTGCTCCTGCTGAAAGCGAGACTCCTATTATTATGCTTGCGAGATTGCTGAAATTGAAAGCATACCTCATGATTAGATAGCCTAACAGAAATGGAAATAATGCTTTGAAGAGGGATATCACAAGTGTCTTCTTTGCATACTTGCTTATTGATTTTACATTCATCTCCAGGCCGATATAATAGAACAGCAGGATTATCCCAAGATTAGATAGGAAATGCAGAACCTTGAGATTCTCGTCATGGAACAATATCAACCGTAATGTTCCGAATCCAAGGAAGAGTCCAGCGCATATCTGCCCGACAACACGCGGCATACCGAACCATCTGAAGAATTCTGATAATAAATAAGCTAATGCAAGCGCGATAAGAACCATGACAAGTGCTGATACCATATTACCTCTTTTTCATATGAATTTGCTTTTATCATATATAAGCCTTTTCAAGAATTAATTGAGCAGACGCTCTTTCATGATATCTATGCAATTTATCTTAAGTATATCGCATATAACCTGCAGTCTCTTTTGTCTGGCAGCTCTTATCTCTTTTACAAGCGGATCATCTAAAAACAGCTCTTCAAGATGTATCAATCGGTTCTCTCTTCTGATCCTGCCGTTATTCACGTCAAAGTTTTCAAGGAATTTTGCAAGAACAGTTCTTAAAAAATCAGGGTCTTCATGCCAGCCGCACCTGTACTTGAATCCGCTCTCTTTTTTGTCCTTTCTTAGGAGCATTGGTTCTTCCATATCCTCTCTTTGAAAATAACAATGCCTGATCTTATCGATCACCCGGTCATATAAGGATCCTCCAGTGCTCATGCAGCAGTAGTTTATCCCATCCTGGGCAGAATCAGAAAGTTCTTCATTGCCGAAAAATGCAATGGCAACAATCGACCCCTCTATTGACCTGTCAGCAAGAATACCTTCATTGGTGCTTTTGTCTGGGCGAAGGTTTGTGATCTCAAATGGAATCATATCATTAACTTCTATCCACGGCTGCGGCCTTCTCACTTTGATAAATTTCCCGCTTAATCTTGGTCTTACAATATATCCTCTGTTATCCTTGTTGATTACTCTTCCATACTTTGTATCCCTGACATACTCTCCAAGAGAATAAGATTTTTGAGAATTCTCGTCTGTAACTTTATATGATACAGTATCTCCTTTCCTGAACCATGGGGGACATCCTGTTATCGCGATATATTTCCCTCCTCCTTCTGGCTCAAGCAGATACTTTCCATTATTCCAGATGTTGAGTACTTTTCCTCTCTGCATTATTCAACAGTCTCTATTTATTTTTTCCCTAGCATCTTTAGAATGCCCTCTTCATTTGCTTCGCAGATTCCTTTTTCAGTGATCAGTCTTGTGACCAGGTTCGCTTCTGTCACGTCAAAAGCATAATTTGCAGCCTGGCTTCCTTCTGGAGTCAATCGAACTCTTCGTACAACCCCATCATCGCACATTCCCCACATGTAATGTATTTCATCTTCTCCCCGCTCTTCAATAGGAATATCTTTTCCAGAAGCAGTTTCAAGATCAAAAGTCGATGTCGGCAGTGCTACGTAGAATGGTATGCCTTCAATGTCAGCCACAACAGCTTTCATTCTTGTTCCTATTTTATTGGCAACATCTCCGTTACGTACAACCCTATCTGCGCCGACAATAACTAGATCTACTTTCTTATTCTGCATAATATGGCTTGCAGCATTGTCAACAAATATGGTATGAGGAACTCCATATTTGTTCAATTCCCACGCTGTCATGCTCGATCCCTGGTTCTTTGGCCTGGTCTCACTTACCCAGACGCGGACATCAATACCGCGTCTGTGCGCTTCATAGATAGGACCTGTTGCTGATCCGTATTTTGCAAACGCCAATTCTCCTGCATTGCAGTGTGTCATGATACCTACAGGTTCTTCTATCTCTCCGTCGTCAAGAGGTTTTTGTATCAGTTCGTCACAACCATACACTCCAAGATCATGGCATGCTAGTCCATCATCGAAATGAATGTTCTCTGCTCTTACCATCAATGGTTCGAGATCTACAACAGAACCGCTTATGCCTCTTTCCACCATTGCTAATTGTTGGTCAACAGCCCATGCAAGATTTACCGCAGTTGGTCTTGCGCCTTTGAGAGTTTTGCCCAGCTCCTGCATTCTTTCTCTGAACATCTCCGGATCCATTTCCCCAAGTTGTTTTGCAGCCAGCCACATTGTGTAAGCAGCAGTCACACCGATCAGTCCAGCACCGCAGACTTCCATCTTCTTGATAGCATTGTATCCATCTTCGAAAGTTGTCAGACGTTTGTCAACACGCTCTGCTGGAAGCTTTGTCTGGTCTATAATCCAGACTTGATTATCATTTGTTTTCCATATTGGTACATAAGGTCTTTCTTCTCCCATAATAATCACCAAGAAAGCCCGATTTAGACGAATTAATAAATCTTATGTTTATAGTTTATAAAGAAAAACCCAGAATTTATTGTATACCTTTCGAGGCAGATCTGTTCATTTCAATAGTCTGACAATCTGCAATGAGCCTCAGGAGTTTTGTATGCCTTGATCGATATCTCAATCTTTGGTCCTCTGGAATTGCCTCATAATGTTTCTCTGCAAGTTCTTTCATCGAATTCCAATTATATCCAGTCTCTCCTCCGATCCAGTTGCCAACAGCATTCTCAATGGATTCGACTTTTGAAAGATAGACTCCAATAGGGCTAATTTCTCTGATAGGTTCTTCATAGGTTTCCATATCACGTTCGATAAAGAAGATGTTTTTAAAGCTTTAGGCAAGATTTCCCTGATTTTGCTGGTGATCTTCAAATAGCAAAGTTTAAATACTATTTATACTACTGTTTTCTGAAATAGATCCGGCAAAGCTGGACAGAAAAAAGGCAACCGCCAAAAAAACTTTTTCTACAAACTAAAATGAGAGCAGATTATATTCTTCACTTTTGTGAAAAAAGTCTTAAAAAACGGGGTGTGTAATATGGCAAAGAAAAAAGCAAAAAAAGCAAAAAAGAAAAAATAATCCGGTTAGTATAACCGTTATGGCTTAACGCCAATTTATTTATTTTATTTTTTCCTGAAAAGAGGGGATTCAGATGGGGATAAGTATCCAACAAAAAGAAGCTGAAAAAAGAAGGGCTCAGGAACTGAAACAGAAAAAGGAACAGGCAGCTCTTGAAAGGAAATCAGCTAAAAATAGGAGGTAATCAAAATGAAATTGTGGGGCAAAAAGCAGAAAGATGAGTTTGACGATGATGACGACAGCAGTGATGACGATGAAGAAGATGAATTCGAAGACGAATAGATAAGAGTAATTTTTTGATTTGTTTCTTGGTTTTTTTATTGTTTCTTTTCTCCTAAATCTTCTGCAAACCTTAGCAGATACCCGTCGGGATCCATTACAAGCATCTCTCTATTTCCTACAAATATATCATCCTTCTTGTACCAGTTCTCCTTTGGCATCATCCTTATCTGATAATTGTTTTTCTGAAGATCTTTTACAATCGCATCAACATCATCCACTTCTATCTGGAAATTTATCCCCCTGCCAAACGGATGCTCAAGCTTTCCTGTCTGCCATGCATCATTCCTCTCTTTGTTTCCTTTCTTGATTTCTTCTATCATTATCTGCGATCCCTGGAACGAGAGAAATGTGAATCTTTCGCGAGTATACTCTACCTTGAAGCCCAGGATATCTCTGTAGAACTCGAGGCTCTTCTTCATGTCTGCCACAGACAACTCAGGTATGAGTTTGTTAAATTTCATATATCTCCAGATGCTCAGACTATATATAAAGGTTATCGTGAGAACTATATCGTGCGAAGATTAACAGTGTTATTCTAAAGATTAATATACTATTGCTGCATTATATGACCTATGGATAATAAACGATTGGGAGTAGTATTGATCCTTATCTGCATAGCACTAGGTTTTGTAGTGTTTGCATTCAACACAGAACTCAGCAAGCATGCAGAGGCGAGCTGTGACTGTGACATCATGGAAGAGGGAGGTTTCTGCCCGCACGAGGCTGGTACATCCTGGCAGACTTATCTCGGCATCATAATCATAAGTGGAATGGCAGCACTCGGAATTTATCTTTTATTTTTTGAGAAATCCCAGAGAGCAATAATCTCTACGCTTGAAAAGCAGAAACATATCCAAGTTGGAGAAGAAAGGTTTGATATCCTGCTCAAAGGCTTGAACCAAGACGAGCAGAAAGTACTGAAAGCAGTCAAGGAACAGGACGGTATAACACAGCAGACATTGAGATTAAGGACAGACCTTCACAAATCAAAGTTAAGCATAATCCTTGACAGCCTGGAAAAGAAAGGCCTTGTGGCAAAAGTCCAGAAAGGAAAGACCAACCAGATTTTTCTGAAAATCGGGATATAAACGATAATTCTCGTGAATTCTTAAGTTTCCGCTGGTTTTTAGGGTTCAGTTTCACGACTAAAATCTATATCAAAGCATGCTCTTCCTAATAGAAAACATTGAGAGGTGAAACAATGAACAAGACATTACTGATAGGATTTGTTGTTGTGGCTGTATTGGTAGCTAGCATGGTATTTGTATCTGCGAGCAATCAAGCTGAAGACATAGCAACAGAAGAGAACACAGTTGTTGTTGCAGGCTCAACCTGCGGTGCAGGAGCTTGCGGCGCTGGAACTTGCGATGGATCCTGTGGCGGATCATGCGGAGTCCCTAGCTGTGGATGTGGAGGATAATTTTTTCTTTTTTTTTATTCCCAAACTTTATAGTGCGGAAAATTTTTATAGCTATATTTAAAATATATTATCTTATTTCTGGGAAAAAGCTTATATATGTCCGAGCCTATATATAACCAAAAAGAGGTTGATTGAAATGAAAAAAAGATATTCGCATATCGATTTCAAACCGCCGAAATCTGTCAGTGCAGCTGCAAAAAGAGGTTTAGAATTGAGGAAAAAATTCAAGCGGGGCGGACTTTCTTCTATAACTGCTGGAAAACTTGGGATTGGTTCAGGTATAGTACGTGCAACTAATCTTGCAAGAAGAAGTAAGATGTCGCCTAGCACTGTGAAACGTATGAAGAATTATTTTACAAGACATCAAAGAGATAAAAGACCTGGATGGTCAAATCCAAAAAATCCCTCTAATGGTTATATTGCTTGGTTACTGTGGGGCGGAGATCCGGGGTTTGCATGGGCAAAGAAGATAGTAAAACAAATGAAGGCTGCTGATGAAAAGTACAAAAAAAATAAGAAAAGTCGTTGAACTGCTAATAGCTATTATAATCTGCAATATCGCAGGCGTAATCGGCGCTATCTTTACTTCGCCATCAGTCAGGACATGGTATACGACAATACAGAAGCCGAGCTTTTCTCCGCCAAATTGGATATTCGGACCGGTTTGGACAACATTGTTCATCCTCATGGGTATATCTCTGTTTCTTATCTGGGACAAAGGCCTGAAAAACAAGAATGTCAAGACAGCATTGATCTTCTTTATCATACAATTGGTTCTGAACACTTTATGGTCCATACTGTTCTTTGGCCTGAAGAATCCGCTCTACGCATTCATTGAATTAATTGTATTGTGGGTGATGATATTGCTTACAATAATTACAGCATACAAAGTATCAAAGCCAGCAGCCTATCTCCTGATACCGTATATACTCTGGGTAAGTTTTGCAGGTTTTCTTAATCTGATGATAATACTGCTGAACTGATAGAAACACTTTTAAATAGGTAATATTTAGATACTACTGAAAAAGAGGATGGTAGATTTCAATTCAATTTCACAAGGGGTTCTTAGCATAGTAAAGCTAGTCCATCTAAGACCATATTTTCCATTGATACGCGCAGTGATCACTGTAATAATCATACTTCTTATATTCAATTTCATAAGAAGAAAGGTAAGGGACAAGCTGCTTGCAAAGGCAAGATCAAAGAAGCACAGGTCAGACATTGAGATTGTCTCTAAATTCATCAAATACATATTTTATGTTGCAGTTATTGTAGCTGCATTCTTCTCATATGTCGGTTCGTGGGCTGGATTGGGATTGACAGCAGGGCTTTTCTCAGCAGCTCTTGGTTGGGCATTGCAGAGACCTATCGTGGGTATTGCAGGATGGCTGATCCTTGTGCTCAAAAGACCGTTCCAGATCGGCGACCATGTCATGATCGGAACAGAAGAAGGGGATGTAAAGCATTTCACCATAACGCACATTGTCCTTGACTATTATGGCCGGGAGATATCAATCCCTAACTCAGTCATATTTGAACAGAACATAAAGAATCTTACAGCAACACACGAGTTTGTCATAGACAAGATAGGATTCAAGATAAGCTACAAGAGCAATCTTGACAAGGCTGTGAAGATCGCTTTAGAAGCAGCAAAAAAACATACCAAAGAGTTCCAGGACGGGCTTCAAACACAACCTGAAGAGACTGTAAGCTTCAGCACTAATGGTGTCCCTTACGGAGTTCTTGTAGAGATATATTTTCCTTCTTCTGCAAAGAGGATGTTTGAGATCTCAACTAAGATTTCAAAAGAGATTTTCAATAATATTAAGAAAGCCAAGGGAATAGATCTGGTCTGATTAGAATTATTTCTTCTTTGCTTTAGCTTTTTTCTTCTCTGCTTTGGTTTTTTTCTTTTCAAGCTTGTAATCGTATTTGCTCATTGCTCTCTTCTCTTCTGCTTTCTTCTTCCGCATCTTCTCTATTATCTGCATGCTAAGGTATCTGCCAAAGTATCCTACAAAGCCAGCTGCAAATACTATTGCTGTCCACTTGAGTATATTTACTGTAAGTTCATTCATTTTTAGCAACCAAAATCAAAAGAAGAAAAAAAGAAAAAATTACTATTTATTTCTTTAGGATCATGTAGATTTTGTATAGACCTGCAAGACCTACAATGATGTATATTACTTTTAGCAGCATTGGAATTGATCCAAATATAGCTGCAAGCACATCGAATCCGAACAGACCAACTAGGCCCCAGTTCAATGCAGCAACAATTACAAGAATTACTACGATCCATTCAAGGATATTCATGTTTTTTGCCATCACTTGTCACCTCCGTGATATTGCTATATAAAATCGTTTTTCTCTTTTTAAATATTTCTATTATTTGACAGAAAGACTTATAAATAGGAAAATAGGCAGAACTGTATATTATGAAGATAAGAAGGCTGAAAAAAGAGGATATTAAACAATTGATGCTTCTGAGATTAAAATTATTCCTCAAATGGGATAAGATGGATCCTATTGACAAGATCGACCGCAAATATTTCAGATCACAAAAGCACTCTACGCTTCTGAACAAATGGATCAAAGATAAAAAACGATTGACACTAGTTGCAGAAGACGATGGAAAACTTGTTGGATATATGATGTCAACTATCACCGTGCGAGAATCCTTCCTGCAAAAGATAGGTTATCTAGCAGAGGCATGGATAGAACCAAAGTACAGAAAAAAAGGAATAACAACAGAGTTTTTCAAGCAAACAAAACAATGGTTCAAGAAGCATAAACTAAAGTGGCTTATTGTTTCAACACATTCACTAGACAGCCAGGCAAACAAGTTCTGGAAAGGTCGAGGATTTAAAGAATTTAACAAAACATTTAAGATGAAAGCAAGGTAAGACTATGGAACAAAATACTAAGCAAGTAGCTGCTGCTTATGATCAGTTTGGAAAATGGTATCACAAATATAGAAAATCAAAGAATTTCTTCAACTCAAAGATTGACATGCCTGCTGTTCTGAGTTTTTTGAAGAATGTAAAAGGAAAGAAAATAATTGATATTGGCTGTGGTTCTGGTCTCTATACCAAAATATTGAGAAAGCGCGGAGCAAAAATGTGCGGAATGGACATAAGCAAGACTCTGCTTGAGATTGCCAAGAAAGAAAATCCGGGTGTTGATTTTCAGCTAGCAAGCATCCACAAGATTCCGTTCAAGAAAAATACTTTTGACATTGCAATAAGTGCATTGATGCTGGATTATGTGAAGGACTGGGATTCTGCATTCAAAGAAGTCCGAAGGGTATTGAAGCCGAATGGAATTTATATCTTTTCTCTGGGAAATCCCTTGCTTGAATGCAGGGAGAAAATTAAATTTGGATCTAAGGTATATCGAATATTAGGTTACACCTCGGGCTCTCATAGTCATGTATTTGGAGATTATTTCAAAGAGAGATGGCAGGAAACTATGTGGAAAACAGAAGAAGGTGAAAGTAAAATGGCTTTCAAAACACACCACAAAACATATGATACAATAATAAATACGATATTAAGAAATGGCTTTACTATTGAAGGATATAAAGATGCAAAGCCAATTCCTAGCGGAAAAAAGC
>JAHWHI010000054.1 GCA_019323355.1 Candidatus Woesearchaeota archaeon
ATCAGAATAAATTCAAGATCAATAGAACGGATAATCTGGATTATAGTTGTTATATTGCTTATAGTTGGTATAAGTTACATGTACTTCTCGGGTTTTGGCTGCGATGCAGTGCCAAAAGAAAAAGTGGTTGACAAAGAACCTGCAGTAGTAGAGCCAGAAGAGACAATAGATGATACAGAACCAGTAGTAGAAGCGCCAGATGAAGAGACAGAACCTGAACCAGAGGCAGAAGAAGAGCCGCCAGCAGAAGAAACAGGAGACTCCACAGTATCAACACTTCCAGAAGGGCAGCTGACATTCACTGTTGACGATCCGATTAAGATAAAGAACACAATGCTCCTAAGAAAGGACAGCCAGTACGAAGTTCGTGGTGAAGATTATGCAAAACTTACAGCAATATACTTCAAGATCGACAACAACAAAAAGAGTTTCATCCCAAAGATAGAAGTTTATGTGTATGACACAGATGACAACAAAGAGGATTACAAAGAGATTCTTACTTTCACAACAATGATTGGAAAAGGAGAAGTATTCGAGAAAGTCGAGCGTGTCAATATAGGATTCAATGATATCAACAGCTCAAAGACATTTGAAGTATACCTAAGGGACGAGCTAGGGACACAATTAGGAAAATACAAAAAAATAATGACACTCAACTGATTGAGTAATAGTCTTCTATTATTATCTTGTCAAGGTCTTCTACATTCTTTGTAATATATAACCTGCCTTTTCCGACCTCAGCGATTTTCTGCGCAAATTTCTTTCCTTTTGCATCAAGATTTAAGCCAATTACAGTGACTGTTATTCCGAACGCAGCTGCGAGGCTCACTGCTTCTAGAGTTTCTTTTTCAGGGTCCTCCCCTGTTGTCGGAAGTGCATCTGTCAGCAAAACAAGATGTTTTGTTATGTTCTGTGAAGAGAATAATGCGATCGCTTCTTTGATTGTCAGTACAAAATCAGTCTGTCCCGCTGACTGGATCTGGGCAACCATGCGGAGGATAGAATCAAATTCATATGTTGGATTAAGGGAAGACTTGACTTCCTCTCCAAAGACGATGACCCCTACTTTATCGTGCTGTTCAAGAGCCCTAAAAGCAAGAGCTACACCAGCTTTTTTCGCAGCTTCTATTTTATCCCCTTTCATCGACGCAGAAGCGTCAAGTGCATAGACAACCTCAATCTCTCCTTTGCTTTCTCGAAGATTTACTTTCAGGTCAGGAACAAGAACTGTATCATGCTTCCGGCGTATTGCTGTTCGCACAGACTTCTGGATAGATAGATCACGGTAACGGTCTCCTTTTGCAAAGCTCCGTATATCTGTCCGTGTTCCATGCTTGTCAGGCTCGCGATGCAATTTTTCGCCAAGCCTGCCAGCAGGAGTAAGATTATCAAGCTCCTTGATATAAAGCACAAGAGCAGCCATTTCAATACCTTTTCCAGTTATTTGGTTGTTCTTGTCAAGAAAACCTTTCTCGCGCAAAGTCTTGAGCTTGTCCTCAACTTTCTCCCGCAGTTCCTTCTGGAACTCCGGCACCTTTATATTTTTCTCGACAAATTTTGGGTCATATCCTGAAAGTCTCTGGATAAGCCTTTCACCAAACAATTTTTTTGCAAGAGAATAATTATTCACTAACTTTTCAAACATCATATCAGGCATAAAACCAGACATTCCCTGATTGAATGCGTTTTCAATTAATTTTCCGTCCTCGATCTGGGAAGCATCATTCTCTATGACGCTTTTCATCAGTTCCGAGCCAAAACCGAGTTTTCCTGATAGCTCTTCAGCTTCTGAGAATTGCTCAACCTCTACCTGCTCATGCTCACCCCTCACCTCCTTCCTCAAAGTCTTTGCCGTACTGGGCGTACTGGCTGTTGCTCTCGATAAATTTCTTGAACTCACCCTTGAGGAATTCGTTCACATCCTGCAGGTATTTAACAGAAGGCTTCAGTGTCAGCCTGTGCCTTAGCACAGAGATCAAACTTGATTTTATATCATTGAACACTACTTTTTTTCTGCCGTCGATCACAGCGTTCGACTGTGCACGCTCATAAAGCCCAAGTGTCGCACGGACAGAAGGTTTTCTCTCCACATCCTTGCTTCTCCGCAAGGTGCGGAGGAATTCAATCATCATGTCAAGCAATTGCTGCGGAAACTCAACTTCAAGTTTCTCGCCGTGTTTTGAGACGATCTCTTGTTCGATCTTCTTTGTTTCAGGATATCCCATATAGACAAGATCAAACCTGTCAAGAAAAACATCAGACAACTTTTCTGTGCCCGCATAATCTTCTGGATTCATTGTGCCGATAAAGATAAAATCAGCTGGAAGATCAACAGTATAGCTTCCGATAGTTGCAGAACCTTCCTCAAGAACCTGCAAAAGCGCGTTCTGCAGTTTCTCTGGACATCGGTTCAGCTCGTCAAAGAATAGGACACCTCGGTTTGCCTTGAATATTTTTCCAGGCGTGAAAGCCTCTACAGACAAAGCTCCGAATTTTAGCGCTTTTATCGGATCAATATCTCCAAGAAGATCCTCTGATGTCAGGTCAGGGCTTCCCTGCACACGTATGAACCGTTTTATTCCTGGAATCTTCTCTGTCTCGTATTTTTTCTTTGCCTTGCACGCAGGACATAACGGTGTATCAGGGGTGCAGTGGTAATCGCATCCTTTCACAACCTCGATCTCAGGAAGCAGAGCAGCAATATTTTTCGCAAGTGTTGTCTTTCCAATGCCAGGCGGCCCGACAACAATAAGATGACGTTGTACTAGAAGGGCGGATTTCAGTTGCTTTTTGATATTATCCTGGCCCAGAATCCAGTCGAACTGGGATTTAAGTAATATGTTCTTGAGTTGGGTTGTTAGTTTCATTTTGGCACCTCGCAAGTATGGGAATATACAGATGTTTTAAATCGTCCGGGATTTATAAAGATTACGTGCCGGCATTAGATTAATTTTATATATACACCAGCTTCTTCTTTTAGCATGAAGACAAAGCTTTGGGCAATATTGATCATGATTCTTTGTACATTGTTCACAGCAATCGGCCAGGTTTTCCAGAAATCAGGTGCGAATGGAGATTTCAGGCTTTTGCTCGACACAGTTCTTTCTCAGGGAATCCTTGATAGTATAGGCCAGATCTTTACAAACCCCGTATTTTTTCCGATCATTTTTGTTTTCATCGGTTTTGCACTTTTCGGTATTGGCTGGATCCTGATGATAATCTCTTTCAAGGGCGGGGAACTTTCAGTTCTTTATCCAATATATGCGGTTAATTACATCTGGGTCTCGATTCTTGCAGTGCAGGTCTTTGGAGAGATCTTCAATATATGGAAAATCTTAGGAATTTTCGCAATAGTCCTGGGAATAGCTTTGATAGGAATAGGAGGTAGACATGGCAACTGAATGGTTTGCAATAATTATTGCATTGGTATGTGCATTCGTCGCATCATTTGCCCAGTTGTTATTCAAGAAAGGTTCTGAAGACATGACAATTAAGTTATGGCAGCTTCTTAAATCAAAAAATCTTGTCATAGGAGTGATAATCTATATCATAGTTACACTTTTCGGCCTGGTCGCATATCATTATGGGGATCTTTCAGTAATTTATCCATTGATCGCGACAAGTTTCATCTGGGTCGCGTTATTATCAAAAAAATATTTAAATGAAAACATCAACATATGGAAATGGTTGGGCATTGCATCCATCATAATCGGAATCGCACTGATCGGTTTTGGCGCAATGTAAAAGATAAAAAAAAGAGGTAAGATGGAATCATTTAACACCCTAAGAGATATAGATTTCAAAGACAAGAGAGTTCTAGTTCGTGTTGACTTCAATGTCCCGATTGAAAAGAATAAAATCGCAGACGACACAAAGATAAGAGCAGCTCTTCCTACAATCAAGGCAATTCTAAAGCAAAAGCCAGAAAAAATCATTCTCATGAGCCATCTTGGCAGGCCAGGCGGGAAAAAAGTCAAAAGCTTGAACATGGACAAGGTTGCAAAGAAACTTTCAACCTTGCTGAAGAAAAAAATAAAGAAAGTGGACAAGTGCTTTGGCATTGACATCCAGAAAATAAAAGAAGATATTATCATGCTCGAAAACCTCAGGTTCTATCCAGAAGAAGAGAAAAACTCCCCTGCATTTGCAAAAAAAATTGCAGATCTTGGAGATGTTTATGTGAATGATGCTTTTGCAGTCTGCCATCGGGAGCATGCTTCTGTTTCAGCAATCACAAACTTCCTCCCTTCTTGTGCCGGCCTGCTCCTTGAGAAGGAATTGAAGATGTACCAGATCATAGAAAAAGCAAGACGGCCTTTCATCGTGATCATCGGAGGTGCAAAATTAGAGACGAAAATTCCTTTGATAAAAGCTTTTGTCAAGAAGGCTGATTACATACTGTTGGGAAGCTCGACCGGAAAGCATGTGCTTGACAAGCCAGAGAACAGGTGGATGCTGGATAACAAAAAGATAATTTTCCCAGAAGATTACATAAAGGATCTTGACATCGGAAAAAAGACAATCAAAAATTATACTTATTTGATCTCGACTGCAAACACGATCTGCTGGAACGGTCCCCTAGGGATGTTTGAGAAGAAAAAATACGAACAAGGGACACGAGCTGTTGCAAAAGCCATTGCCAGAAACAAGAGGGCAACAACTTTGATCGGCGGCGGATCCACAGAACAGGCAGCAAAAAAATACAGTATCATGAAAAAAGTAACGCATGTCTCAACAGGAGGGGGCGCTTCTCTTCTTGTCTGGCAGGGTGCAGAACTGCCTGGTGTAAAGGCCCTTCAGCAAAGTTACAGGAGACAGCAACATTTATAAAGCTAAGAGTATTTGATTTCTAAAAAGAGGATGAGGAATGGAACAGGTTTTTTTAGCCCTTGCAGTCATAATAATAACAGCCGCTGTTGTTGGATACATAGCTAGACTTCTGAAACAGCCTTTGATTCCTGCATATGTTGTTACTGGTTTGATCCTGGGACCTACTGGTCTCGCAGCACTAGGAGGAATTTTTCCAAGCACAGCAGGATTACTGTCATTTTTCACATTAAGCAACGACGCTGTCATCAGGACAATGTCTGAGATAGGTATTGCTTTCCTTCTTTTCATTGTGGGATTGGAGATGGACTTCAAGAAGATCCGCACTGTCTCACTGGTCTGCTCGCTCGGAGGAACAATACAGATCGCTGTTCTTTTCGGACTAGGTTTTTTCATTGCGTTATTGCTGGGATCTTTCAAGATACAGGCAGTCTATCTTGGTTTGATCGTGGCGTTCAGTTCAACAGCCATAGTTGTCAAGCTTCTCTCAGATAAAAGAGAGATAGACACACTGCATGGAAGGATTATCATAGGGATACTGCTTATGGAAGATTTTTTCGCAATACTTGCTCTCTCGTTGCTGGCAACAATAGATACATTCACATTATCAACTTTTGGCTTGTCAATGCTGAAGGCAGGAGTCTTGTTCGGTGTTGCCATCCTCATGTCAAAATTCATCTTCCCGCGCATGTTCAAGTTCGCTGCAAAAAGCCAGGAATTACTGTTCATGGTCTCTCTTGCAGTATGCTTTATCTTTGCCATTGCATTCAGCACAATCGGTTTCTCAATAATAATCGGAGCTTTTGTGGCAGGACTTGCGCTAGGAAACCTTGACTACAGCCTTGAGATAATAAGCCGGGTAAAACCACTGAAAGATTTTTTTGTCCTTATCTTTTTCACGTCATTAGGGCTCCAGCTCTCGCTAAGCTCGTTCAAGACAGTATGGATCGCTCTTCCAATCTTCATTGGCATCATAATACTGCTGAAACCATTCCTCATCCAGCTGAATTGTGCCCTTTTCGGGTACAAGAAGAAAGTTGGATTTATGACTGCAGTAAACATGTCTCAGGTGGGCGAGTTTTCCCTGATTATAATTAGTCAGGGAATGCTCCTGGGACACATCAAAGAAGAGATCTTCTCGTTGGCAATGATAATCGCCCTTGTCACAATAACATTGACAGCATATCTTTCAAAATACGATCAAAGCTTATATAAAAAATTCTCAAGGACACTGTCGATATTCGACAAGGCAAACCCGATACATCATCTGGAATACCTTCCAGACGAAAAAAGATATGATGTTATCCTCTGCGGATACAATCGGATTGGATATTCCGTCTACAAGGCGCTGAGAAAGATGAAAAAGAATGTCTTGCTGATAGATTTCAATCCAGAAACTATCAGAGAGTGCATAAAGAAAAAGATGCACTGCCTCTACGGAGATGTCGGAGACATGGAAGTCATCGATCACATGAATCTTCCGACTGCAAAAATATTAATCTCGACAATCCCGGATTTTTATGATAACAAACTTCTTCTGAAACGGGCAAAGACAGAGAATCCTGCGATAAATGTGTTTGTGACAGCGCACGAAGTGGACGACGCACTAAAACTTTACGAGATGGGCGCAGACTATGTAATCATGCCGCATGTTCTCGGCGGAAAATATGTCTCCTTGATCATAGATTCAACAAAAAAGATGCACGATCTTGTCAATAGAAAAGTAGAGCATATAATCGAGCTTAAGAGACGCCACGGATACCACTAGAATCTGGTTATCTTTGCAGGCTTTTTCTTTATTATATTTTTTATCTCAGCAAGAGTGAGCAATTTTTCTTTTGCACCGTAATGCGTCAGCACTGACTCTGCTTCTGCCTGCCCCATCTGCAGGGCATATCTTAAATCTTTATGTCTGATAATGCCTGCTACAAAACCAGAGGCAAACGCATCCCCAGCGCCAGTAGCCTCGATGATTTTCAATTTTCTCGCATAAACATGAAGCCTTTCCTTTCCATTGCTGGCATACGCTCCGTTCTTTGAATCAGTTACAACAACAGTTCCAGGCCCAAACTTATGCAATTCTTTTATCTGTTCTGGAACTTTAGATTTTTTTGTCAGGGCTTTTGCTTCTTCCTTATTCATAATGATGATATCAGCGCACTTCAGCATCGGAGCAAGAAACTTCTTCCCTTTTTTCGCTAGATACAGGGACATGTTCATTGCAACAGGAATCTTCTTTTGTTTCGCATGCTTGGCAATAACATATTGTGTCTTGTAAGCCTGGTCAAGCATTGTTCCAAAATAAAAGAGCTTTGTTTTCAGCCTAGAAAACTTAATATCAGAACTCCGAAGATCATTATTAGATCCTTTGAAAGCAAGTATCGTCCTGTCGTGCCCTTTTGCATCTAGTATCACAGAGTATCCGCTCCGTCCTCGCTTTACAGCAAGTGACGTATTGACTTTATCTTTTTTCATAGAATCAAGGAGAGTCAATGTATGCTCATCGTCTCCTAGGTTTCCGATATAACCTGTCCGAAATCCAAAACGAGAAAACGCAGAAGCAGTGTTGCTTCCACCGCCCCCAGTACTGACACGCATATCCTCGATAAGAATCTTGGAGCCAAACGGCACCAGCACTTTATCTTTTTTTCCATGGAATAATTTGTTCTCAGTGTCAACAAATACATCGATTGTCGCTGAACCGATACAGATTATGTCAAACATGTTCTACCTGTGCTTTTTCGCAGGCCGTCTGATAACAAAGTAGTAGATTAGCGCTCCTATAAAACCTACGAATACTAAGACAAGTATCCATACGACTTTGTCATTGTCACCTTTGAAATCTCTTTTGACGCAGTCTATAAGCATCAAGACCCAAAAGACGAATGCTGCGATCATGATTGCCACAATGACAAGCATAAGTATCATGTACAGCGCAATGAATCCTACAGCCGGGCCTACAACAGCAGCTGGCACAACTGGCGCGGGTTCTTCTGCAAACATCTGCTCCTCTTCTTCTGGTGTGAACTCAAAATCTAACTCATCGCCATATAGTGTTGGTTCTGGCGGTTCGATATCTGCAGCTTCTTGCATTCCAAAATCCGCAGGCAAGGGCTCTATATCAATAAGTTCTGGCATCACCTGGTCTTCAGGTGCAAGATCAATATTGTCCACAGCTTCCTGTGCAAAACCAGTCATTGCTAATAGTATCAAAAGAATGAATCCAAGTATAAGGAATTTTTTCATCATGATCACCTCTTTCTGGATGCTAAGAATTTCAGGTTTATAAATATTGTTATTATCCTATATTGTCAAGCACAGAATGGGCATCCATGGATCTTGAATAATTGTCAAGCTTTATCTTTGAAGCAAGGATTGTCTGCAGATAATTCTTCTCATTATTGGATACGCGGCCGTGTCTATCTGCTTCAATCAGGCCATAAGGATATCCTAGATAGACTGGATCTTTTGCATGCTGTGATATCTGGAAAAATAAATCACGAAGAGCAATACCGTCAAGCTCAACACCATTATGCAGTTCAAACCTGAACAGATAATCTGATTTTTCATGAAGCTTTACAACAAAAAGATGCGCCTGATGTTTTGAAGAATTGACTTTTGCGATCGGAAAATAATACCAAGCTGGAAGCTTAGTCATCCGGCCAAGCGCAATCAGGGCATTATCTCCAGAATCAGTCACCCACCTGCATGTCTTCGACAATGCACAGAGTTTAAGATCCTTTGAAAGTGCAACCTTATACAACATGTTCAGATATTTATTTTCATTTGTATACTTTGCTTCCAGTGTCCCGTCTAGAATAATAATGTCCTTTTCATCAAGATCATAAGCAACCTTAGCTGCAAGATTCAGCTCTGCAAACCTCCTGCAGCAGTCAACAACCTTTCCTATCTCTGCCCTGCTCACTCCATCTCGCAAAGTTTCGTCCATGGAATCAAACTTCAGATCAGAGACAGATGGAATACTGGCATCATTCATAGGATATATATTTGTAGTATATTTTATCTTACCATCCTCATTAGCAGAAGACACAACAACAAAGAACTCGTGCTTCTGCATCATCAACCTCTTGTTCCCCTGATATACGCAAGCGCACAGCCGTACAAACGAAGCAATGAACGAAGCAGACTCTACAAGAGTTGTATTCCCTCCGTCAATATAAACGATCTTATGTCCATCAGAGTCAATATTCTTTGGGATCTCATGGAAATTTTCCCCTGAAAAATCAACAGAAGAATATTCTGGATTAGAAAAAACAACACGATTAGACTCTCGGGTAGTTATACTCTTCAGATCTTTCGCAACTTTATCCAGAATCTTTTGCATACGTCTGAATAATAAGATGAATATATAAAATTATTTCTTCTTAGAACTCTTTTTTGCAGGTTTTTTCACAGCTTTCTTAGCAGGCTTCTTTGCTTTTCCTTTTTTCTTCTCTTCTTTTCCTTCTGCCTTCATCAGTTTCTTTGCTTCTGCTTCTTCCTGTTTCTCTTTCTTGTACTCAGAGGTCCATGTCACGCATTTGGGATTGATGCAGACTATCTGCTTCCGAGCTCGAGGCGGTTGCACCTCGACCATTGGATAGCTGCATTCAGTACAGATTTGTTGCACTGGCCGCACTGTTCCTACTTTAGGCAGGCTGAAGGTTGTCTTGCAGTCAGGATAGCTTGAGCATCCGACAAACTTGCCGAACCTGCTCTTCCGTATCATCAGCATTCCCTCTTTGCAGTTCGGGCATTTGCCTATTGTGTTCGCCAGTCTGTAACTTTCAGATTCTGCTTCTCCAAGTCCTTCACCAATATCTTTAGCATGCTTCTTGAATTGCTCCAATATTATCTTGAGCATATCTTTTGCTTCAGAGATCACTTCTTTGCTTTCTTTTTTGTCGTGCCGGATCTCCTCCATCTCTTCTTCAAAATGACGGGTCAGGTTCACATCAACAATCTGCGGCGCATGCTTCTCAAGAACTTCTACTGTCTTTATTCCAAGTTCAGTCGCAGTCACCTGTTTGCCGGTCACATACCCTCTCTGGAACAATGTATCCACTATCTGCGCCCGTGTTGATTTTGTTCCTATATTGGATCTCTCCATATCCTTGATGATCGAGCTTTCAGTATATCTTTTTGGAGGGAGTGTCTCTTTGTCAAGCTTGTTTATGTTCTCGACTGCCAGCTTCTGTCCCTCTTTCAGTTCTGGGAACTCTGATTCTTTTAGCTTCAGATACGGTTCATAGAACTTGTGCCAGTTTGGTTCAACAGTGCGTTTTCCTTCTGCGACAAAAATCTCATCCTTCACGTCAAAGAATACTTTCATTGTCTCTCTAACAGCAGGATCTCCAAACACAGAAAGGAATCTCTTGACAATAAGATCATAAAGCCTTGCTTCATCATTTGTCAGCTTCTTAGGAGCAACGCCTGTAGGAAATATTGCTGGATGCGCGTCATCAGTCTTCTCTCCTTCATTCGGCTTCAGGTTTTTCTTCTTCAACAGTTCATCAACAAGTACAGCATATTCTTTCTGGTCCTTTAGTTTAGTAAGAATATTCTTCAGACCAAGCTTGGCAGGAAGTTTCTGCGAGCTTGTACGCGGATAGGAGATATATCCTCCGATATACAGATTCTGCGCAAGGCTTAATGTTGATTTCGGACTGAACCTAAGCCTTCGGTAAGCCTCTGTCTGCAAAGTAGTAAGATCAAACGGAACAGGCGGATTGTGATTGTACCTGCTTGTCTCTAATTTTTTGACAATCGCTTCTTTAAGATTCTTTATCTTCTCAAAGATAGCAGAAACCTCTTTCTCATCAGTGAAATTTCCTTTCTCATGGAAAGCTTCTAGTTCGTCCTTTCCTTTTCTGCAGAACATCTGCAACTGCCAGTATGGTTCTGGTTTGAAAGCGCGTATCTCTTTTTCTTTGTCAACTACAAGCTTCAAAGCAGGCCCTTGTACCCTACCAGAAGATAATAATCTAAAACCGCCTTTGGCTTTCTGAACAGCTAATGTAAGGGCGCGTGAAAGATTGATGCCCCAGAACCAGTCAAGCATATGCCTTGTCTCTCCAGCATAGGCCTGTCCCCACTCCAGATGCTTAAGTTTATTTTCATATGCATCAATTAATTCATCCTTTGTCAAAGTTGAGAATTTCATACGCTTTGCATCTTTTTTCTTGCACGCGAAGCGCACTACATTCCAGCCGATGACCTCTCCCTCAACATCAAAGTCGCAGGCAACTGTAAATTCTTTTGCATCTTTTGCAAGCTTCTTCAATAGATCAAGATAAGGTTTTGAGAATTTTGCTGATTTTGTTATGTCAGCTGTTGGCTTCCACTCAATATCAAACACAGGATATGTCCATCCAGCTTTTTTCTTTTCAGCCAGGCCGTAAAGATGGCCGACAGCACACGCTACAACAATATCGTTCTTTCCGTGAGTGATCTTATAATAAGAAATTTTCTTGATGGTTTCCTTGATAGGCTTCCCATCTGCCAATGATTCTGCTATACGTTTCGCTGCTTGCGGTTTCTCGCAAATTATCAATTCATAAGACATTTTAAAACAAAATCTATTAAGTCCTATAAAAAGCTAACGCAAACCTATAAATATAGGCCTTTTTTCCAGAACACTATGGATTGGAGGGGGATTTTGCTTCTAATTATAGTAATTCTGCTATTTTTACCTATTGTTTCAGCTGAAAAGCATATGAAACTCCTTGCAGTAGAGGAAGGCCCTAACGGAACAAGAGGAAATCTTGCTGACCTCTACCTGAAAAAAGTCGAGGGTACAGGAAATGTTTATGTCGCGACCTCTCCGCTGACAAGAATTGATACGCAGATAAGCGCAAGATATGCAAAAGATGTCGCATGCGAGACAATAGATCACGATTGCATCTCAGATTTTCTTTATACAATAAAAGCAAAAAGCAATCTCATCGGCGGTCCGAGCGCAGGAGCTGCAATTGCAATACTCACGATTGCAGAACTTGAGAAACTTGAGCTCGATGAAAAAGTCGCGATCACAGGAACAATAAACAGCGGCGGCCTTATCGGCCCAGTGGGCAGCCTCATAAAAAAGATAGAGGCTGCAAAAGAAGGGAACATAACAACAGTTCTCATCGCAAAAGGGTCGCGCTACGCAGAGAACAGTTCAAAACAGGAAAAAGAAATAGAGATCATGGATATAATAAACATAACCACTGACAATTCTATTGATCTTGTTGATTTTGGAAAAGAGCTGAACATCTCTGTCATTGAAGTTTCAAGATTAGAGGAGGCTCTATCTTACTTCACCCACCAGACATACGAGCCCGAGACTGTCGAGCTCGAGATAGATCCAGAATATGAAGATACAATGCTGATGCTTGCGAACTCGTTGTGCAACCGTTCCCAGCTCCTGAAAGAAGTTATAATCGACAAAGGAAAGATTGAAGGCAATGAAGAGATAATCGAATCAGCAACAAACGCAACAGAACAGGCCTTCAAATTCATTGACAATAAAAATTACTATAGTGCTGCAAGTTTTTGTTTCAACGCCAATGTAAGATACAGGACAATACTTTACAGGGATTTGGAGCCAAGAGATTTTCTGGACGAGGCTGAAGAGATCGCAAAAGTCGTTCTGTCCGGAGATAATTATCAAAGCACAAGGAATCTCCAGACATATATCATTGTAAAGCAAAGATTGAGTGAAAGGGATAAGCTTGTTGACGATGCTGTTGAGATTTTCAGGGAATACAAAGTCGGAAGAGCAACACTAGAGGACGCGCAGGACTTGCTTGCTTTTGCAAGAGAAAGGCTTCACTCTGCACTTGCATGGAGCGCTTTTTTCAAAATAGGGGATAAAGAGGACGGCATCTCAAAAGAGGCTATGAAAGACACATGCTCTAAAAAGCTCGAAGAGGCGCAGGAACGTTTCCAGTACGCTTCGATCTACTACCCGATACAGCAGGAAGAGACAGAGAAAGAGATTATCAGGGCGATGCAGGATGCAGAGAACAGCAATTATGAATTATGCATTGCGCGCGCGACAAAAGCAAAAGCAGAGAGCGACGTTATTCTAAGTGTCATCGGTGTGAAAAAAGAGCAGCTTCCTATAATCATCAAGGAAAAGCTTGCAGTCGCAAGGAATGAAATCGCTACACAATCAAGTTTTCCCATTGTCGCCTATTCATATTATCAATATTCTAAAAGCCTGCTCGAAGAAGAGAATTATTATTCAGCACTATTATATGCAGAGTATGCACTAGAGATGTCAAACCTTGATGTATATTTCAAGAAACCTGGATTCAAGATAAAGTTCCACGAAGAATATATAATGCGCCTGCTCGCACTGGCAGCTGGCATCGGGATAGGGATTTCCCTGTTCTCTCTGGCTTACACTATCAGGCATAGAAAGCCTAAGAAGACTAGAAAAAAACCAGCCAGGAAAAGATCAAAGAGAAAATAGCTATTTCTAGCCATAAATGATGATTATAAAACCCCTGGCAAACATCCGAAGACGTTTGCTAGGGGAAAAAGAGGTGATAGATGATTATAATATGCCTATTTAAACAAAATATGCGATTTTTTCGCCAAAAGAAGCTCAATTCCGCCTCTTTTTGCTTTTTTCACACCCATCTCATATATTGACATTACTTACTACGAAGTAGGGGGCAGTAATATATAAAGGTTTCTCCGGTTTGAGTATTTGGGAGTAGTGATTTCTATATGTAGACATATATCTATTTAAAGAGCTCTTCTTCACCTTGTCTCATGAGAACCTGGTCCAAAAGGCAGTTTGAGAAGGATTTTGAAAAGAAGTTCCGCAAGGAGATCCGGCTGAGAAAGCTTCTGAAAAAGAATGATACCCTAGATATTGCTCCGAACAAGGACAGCAATACTTTTGTCGCAAGATACATGCTGAAAAATCTTGGCCTGCCATTGAGATTCGCAAAAAGCGGTAAGAAAATTCTTGCATGGAGCCAGGAAAAAGAGATCGAAGAGTTCTTGAGAGATTTATTTTCTGGAAAGCTTCCAAAAAAACATGACAAAAGAATAAAAATAATGAAGACCATTCCTCAATCAGAGATAAATGCTTTTGCAAAACTTAAGGGATACAAAGGAAAATATATTGGACAAAACAATATACTTGAATTTGTTGAAAAGATAGAAAAAAAGCACGGTGATCTAAAGAGTGCGACTGCAAAAGCAATCCAAAAAATAAAAGACCTGATAGAATGAGCCTGAAAGCACTGCTTATTTTTCTGCTGACAATCACAGGCCTTGCAGTCTACGAGGATACTGTGAACATAGAAGTACATTTCTCTCCAGAAAATCTAACTTCATATTTCATCGATTATATCCAAAACGCAAATTCTTCACTTGACTGCGCACTATACGATTATTCTGAGCAGGTAAAACAGGAGCTCATGAAAAAAAGCCAGGATATTCCAGTATATCTTGTTCTGGATGATGAAAATGCAGACATGGAGAGCGACGCAGTACAGACTGATTCCTATGGTTTGATGCATAACAAGTTCTGCTTTCGGGACAGCAAAGATGTCTGGACAGGCTCCTATAATCCAACAGACAGAGGCACTCTGAACGATAACAACGCCCTTATCATTTATTCAGAACATATAGCAGAGATCTATCAAGAAGAGTTTGACGAGATGTGGTCAGGCATTTTCAAACGGGGGGATAGGACAGGCAAGAACAAGATAAATTATAATGAAAACATGATCGAGATCTATTTCTGTCCAGAGGATCACTGCGCAGACAAGGTCTACCAAGTCCTGGAAGATGCAGAACAGTCTATACATTTCATGACTTTCTCTTTCACACGCACAGACTATCTTGATCTTCTGAATGAAAAAAGCCAAACAGTAGAGATAAAAGGCATATTCGAAAAATCAAGGATAACCCAACAGTACAATATCTACAATAAGCTTAGCGAAAATCAAAAGATCACCTTAAAGCTTGACAATAACAAGTACACAATGCACCATAAAGTTTTTATCGTCGACAAAAAGATTGTCATCACAGGCTCTTTCAACCCGACAAAAAGTGCAGATGAAAGCAATGACGAGAATTTATTGATCCTCCACGACAAAGACATAGCACAAAAGTATCTAGAAGAATTTGATAGGGTTTGGAATCAATAAAAACCAATGCTGGCATAACCTACAGCAGCGCTATAATCCCCGAATATATCTCCAGAAGTATAATACTTGAGCAGCTTTGATTTCTTTATCCCGGCTAATTTGCAGTACTCGATAAGAGCTGTTATTGGCTCTTTTCCGCAGATGGTCGCCCCATTCTCTCCAATATATCCAAGGAAACCAGCAGCATCGAACTTAAGGATAAAATCAATTGCTCCTCTGTCCAGTTTGTATAATTTTTCTTTTGCATTTATCCTGAAAGGAACATAATTGTAGACCGGTCCGTAGTGCGTGAAATCAGAGGACGCGATCACAATCACGCTTCGCCCCATCTCTTTTGCAACGCGAGCAATCTCTTCAGCAATACCTGGATGATCAGAGACCAGTATCGGAACAATCTTTGCATCTGGATGCACATGCTGCAGAAAAGGAAGCTGCACCTCGATGCTGTGTTCATGTTTGTGCGCATCTTCATTGTTTTTTATCTTTAATTTCTTGCTGAATTCGATATCATTCTTCAAAATTCCAAGAGGAGTCTTCCAGTCAGCATATGATACAGAGTTAGCATTCCCTTCATGGCTTGGTCCAAGGATAACATAAGTCTCAGCCTTTGGCATGTTTGAAAAGGAATGGGCAGCACACTTTCCAGAAAACACAAACCCGGCATGCGGACTTATACACGCCTTAAGATTTTTGTTCTCAGAAACTTCAACACCAGAAAAACACTCCTCTAACTGCTCTTTTAATCTTTCATCTTCATAGAACTGCCCTGCAACTATCGGTTCCCTGGCCATCTTATGTCCACATATGATACAGGATCAGGATTCCTGCGACCAACAAAACAAAGCTTACGATCAATTGTGGCAGGCCCGGCAGTATAAATTCAATAATGCCAACAGCTCTCAGTACTGGAAGCGCTCCGACAACTATCAGAAAGATAGCAAAAACATAGCTTAGCAACCTCCAGATCCCTAACTTTTTTTTCTTTTCTACAAACTCTGATACCATGCTTAAAATTAAGAATCCCGGATATATAAATGATGCGGTTTTATGTGCAGAAATCTTTATAAACAAACCTAATGTCCTGGTATATGCGCGCCGGTGGTCTAACGGCATGACAACGGCCTTCCAAGCCGTTTATCCGGGTTCGAATCCCGGCCGGCGCATCGTTCAAATTATTGAACTAGGAGCAAAAATGAGACAAGACAAAAACAAAGGTGGAAACCGGGGAGGTTTCAAAAGAAATAGTGGCGGAGGCTTTAATCGAGGAGGAGGCGGCCGTGACAGTGGTGGTTTCAACAGAGGCGGTTTTAACAACCGAGGTCCACGAGAGATGCACAAAGCAGTTTGTGCAGAATGCGGCAAAGAATGCGAAGTTCCTTTTAAGCCAAAGGAAGGCAGACCAGTATATTGCAAGGAATGTTTTCAGAAACATAGAGAATAATTCCCTGATTCTTTTCTTATTTCTTTTCATTTATTATGTTTTCATACAGATTTAAATACAACCTTCTTTCTCTAAAAGTCATGTTCAAAAAATTGACCGGCACAGACGAAGTCCAGGAAAATCTTGCTAAAGTTCATGCTGCAATCGATCAGATAAACGCAAGACTGGACACATTCGACAAGCAGCTGGTAGATACAAAGGACGCTATGTGCACTATAATCGACCAGGTCTCAAAACTAGAATCAAACAAAGACTCTTCACTCTACGATTTCAAGAAGACAATGGAAGAGATTAAGGATCTGAAACAGAGACTGGAGACAAATATCAATGGAATTTCCTTTCTTAAAGAGAACATCAAGAAGAATTTTATATCAGACATAAAGAATGAGGTCAAGAAAGAAGTAAAAGCGATAAATTAAGAGACCATCCGTTATTTCGAGCTGAAGAAAGATATCACAGATTCTGCAAACCTTCTGAAGAACTTCAACCAGAACATTGTGAAACTAAATGAGATCTCGAACGAGATAAAGAAGGCAGACTTTGAGCTGAGCAAGCATTTCCAGAACATTGAGAAAGCAGATTCTGAAAAAATACGGCTTGTCCGCGAGATAGACAAACTGCAGAGCCTGATAGCAAGAGAAAGAAGAAGGCACTAAAGTATCGCGTGCAATACATTTCTTGTCACAAAGACTTCTAGGAACGCGCCCAGGACAATGAGCAGTATCGCTAGCAAGAGCAGAAGAAATGCGTCTTTGGTCACATTCTGGAAGTGTATCCCTAGGAATTTCTCGCGCATTATGGCGACAGACAGCACCCCTCCGGCAAGAGCTGCAAGAAGAAAGCCGGCAATCTCTGGAATCAGGTGGACCATATAGAACAAGAAGAACATTCCAAAATTAGTAAGATCTGTGAAATGCCTGAGAAGATACAAGATAAAGCTTGCAAATATAGAAGCATTAAGCACTATAAGGAATATCGCACCAGCACCATAGAAAACAGAGAGTATAAAGCATAACAATAAAACTTCAAGGTTAGAGAACAGTATTCCGAAAAAATGCTGCATAGAACTTCCAAGTTCGCCTTGTTTAAATGCAGTTAATGTTTCTGGTCCGACACCCTGCTGAAAAGTAAGATAGTCAAGCTGAAATTCAAAGGTGGTCTCAAGCGGGGTCATGCTTCCCAGAGCAAGATAACCTCCGAAGATGCCTAAGAACACAAAAAAATACAGGAGTACAATCTTCCGATGCGTGCTGAAAAAATGTTTCAGTCCAAAAGTTCTTTCTGCGATCTCCTCCTTCCGTAGAAGGTTTATCAATGACGGAACCAGTAAAAGCGTGCATAAGAACAACATTGCTACTGAGACTGTCCCTCCAAAAAATATCTTTGAGATCACATATCCAAAAAATACATAGAATATAGAGAGAAAAAACACCAGATATGACCTGTTTTCTATAGACTTCAGTTCAAGAAATCTTTCCAAAACCATGCTTATTCCTCTCTTTTACGATCAAGATAGCGGTCCCATTCATCCCGTCTCTCAGGACCTTGTTTCTTCATACGTGAGAACGCCATCACTGCAAGAGAGATCACAATCATCGCAAGGATCAATGCGCCAAGCCATTTGAATATAGGTGCTGAGAATAGTCCAGTGCTCTGTCCGACACCATGCACAGCCTCTTTTTCAATCGGTTCTTCCTCGACTATAACTGGTTTGCCTCCATCCCCATCAGATCCAGCCTCGTCATCATTTTCTTCTTCGAAAATATTCTCATTGTCTGAATTATCTGACAGGACTTCATTTGGTTTCTGCTCTGTCTTTGGCTTGAAACCTCTTCCAGAACTGCTGCTTCCGCCAGAGCCTGCAGGAGATTGCACTGCCAGCTGCACAGAATCTCTGTATGTATGCCCGTTATTACCATCGATCTCAACAACAATATCATATGTTCCGTCGCTTCCAGGTGCAGTGAACGTATGGCTGAAATCACCGTTTGCATCAACTGAAAGGGTAACAGTCTCTACAGGAAGTATCAGCCTTAGGCTTGTCTCTGGAATATTTGAGTTGTCATCTGCAAGCACATTTCCTGTCAGTGTTACAGTTGCTCCTGGTGTTGCAGTGCCTGGATTCAGTGAGAGTGTGAACACATATCCTTGCACTAGCAAGAATACGTCTGATTCACTGCTTGTATAGCCTGACGTATCGTTTGCATAAACAGTATAAGTATAATTTCCAAGTGTAGATCCTGAACTGGTTGCAACATCCTGCGTATACCGGTCTCCGGATTTATCAAGTCCTACTGTTGTTGCTCCTAGTTTTCCGTATACATAGTCAACACCGCTCACATCTGTGACAGTTGCATCGATTGTAAATGTGTCGCCTCTTGCAACAGTCACAACATCCTGAAGCACAATATCAGGTCCAGATGTATCTATGGTTGTCAGGCTTCTCTGCGGAGTGTTCACAGTGTTTCCAGCATCATCTGCGCATTGTATGGACCAGTTATAAACTCCAAGCGCAAGACTGGTGGCAAAAACTCCGGATCCGCCGTCATTGAATACATCGCTTGAATGCTCCTGTCCGTTCAGGAACAATTTACAATCGAGTGTAGGATCATAATCATCATCAATATCGAATGTAAAGTCAACATGCACATCAATGGTAGCTCCGTCACCAGGAACAAGATTTGATATTATTGGCGCGCTCCTGTCAACAAAGAATGTGAATGTTTTTGACGCAACATTTCCAGCATTGTCAGTCGCAGTCACCACAACATCATTCCTTCCAGACGCCCATGTCGTAAGATCATTAAGATCATGGCTTGTCTGCACACCTGCAAGTCCGTAATTATCAGAGGCTGTGATATC
>JAHWHI010000055.1 GCA_019323355.1 Candidatus Woesearchaeota archaeon
TCCATGGAAGAACTCTTGGAGCCTTGTCTTTGAACCAGTCAAAGCAAGTCCAAAAAAGATGGTATCCGCAGGTACCGAAAGTTCTCACAATGCCTTATCCAAAGGCAAACGACCTTCGGAACTGGTTCATCATAGGACGTGACGGAATAGTGAGAAGTTATCTTAGCAATATGATCAATCAAAAGTTTGGACTTATAGATCCAGATGAAATTGCATACGTTATTATCGAGCCTGTGCAGGGAGAGGGGGGTTATGTTGTTCCAGACAAAGAAGAGTTCAAGCACATTTTTGAATTGTGTCATGAGAACAATATACCGATAATCTGCGACGAGGTCCAGGCAGGTCTAGGAAGGACAGGTAAATGGTGGTGCTGTGAGCATTTCAATGTCAAGCCAGATGTGATAGCATCTGCAAAAGCTCTGCAGATCGGAGCCACAATCAGCAAGAGAGGAATGTTTCCGTCAGAGAGCGGAAGGATAAGCTCGACCTGGGGTGAAGGCAATGCCATTGCTTCAGCATGCGGATACAAAATTATTGAGATAATAGAAAAGAAAAACCTTCTGAGAAATGCAGCAAAACAAGGCGAGAGGATGAAGAAAGCAATGCAGGATGTGATGGCAAAACAGAAAAAAATAGTTGATGTACGCGGTATAGGTCTGATGCTTGCTTTTGAATTAGATTCAGTTGCAACAAGAAAAAAAGTGCTAGATAATTGCCTGAAAAACGGACTGCTTCTCGCACCCTGCGGCTACAAGACAGTGCGTGTCCTGCCGCCTTTGGATGTCACCGACCGAGAGGTCGACCTGTTCGCAAAAATAATTGAAAAAAGTGCAAAAAAAATCTAAGCAGCTCTACCTTCGCTCTTTCCAGAGTACGGTGCTGCGCTTCTTCCAGCAGTGTACTGTCTTCCAATGTCAGCCAGACCTTGGTATACTTTCTGCTGTGTCCCGTTTGTCTTTGCAGCTGACTTGCTGAACGAGTCATAAAGTTTTTTGTCAGTCCTGTACTCTGAGAGTTCTCCAAGACCGTGCACAGCTTCGTGCGCAAAAACATATGTCTCTAAAGCAGTTCCTTCTAGTGCAGCAGCATATTGTTTATTGATAGCAAGTATCTGTTTTCCATCGACATAGACCATTGCTCCGAGCACACCTTTTCCAAGCTCCATGAAAGCGTATCCATCGAACTTCGGCTCTCCTCCAAGATCCTTGAACAGCTGTTTTCCAACAGAACTGTTGACAAAAGCTTCATACCTTTGCAGCAATCTGTCTGCTCCTCTAAGGTCCTCTGAAGAACCATAATGCTCACCATTGGAGAATATCATCGCACCTTTGCCATATCCAGCTCCCTGCTCTTGCAAGAAATCAGCCACGCGTTCATAGACCCCTTTGTTTCCAGCACTGTAATTTTTTCTCTGCCTTCTTGTAGATGGTCTTGTTGTGTCAAAGCGTGTGGTATCCACTCCAGGGATATGATATTTCTTGAACTTGTTCCTTAGGAAATGCTCCCAAGCATCCTCTTCATCCCCTTCCTTGTCTTTTGGCGGATTATCTTCATAATCCTCTAAATAATCGTCTAGGATCTGGTATACATCTGTCTTTGCTAATTTGTACAGGCCAGTCTTCTTTGCAAAGTCTGATAATTTTTCTGAAGCTGTTCTTCCTTCTAGTCCGCCTATGCTTTTGCCTTCTGTGAAAAGAGGCTTTCCAAAATTATTCTGCATTGGCTTGTATCCTTGCACCAATGGTGCTGAACTTGATTTTGTTGAAGTTGCGTTTTCCATCTTGTGACACCTTCCTCGTTTGCAAATATATAAGTGAAAGAAGTTTATAAAGAAAATCAAGCTACAACATAGAAATATGTGACATTTTATTCAGAACATTCTTTTGCTTCGTTAAGCACTTCCTGTGCCATCTCTACAAAAACATTGGACTCGTCAATCTTCTGGTTTGCTTTTGCAATCTGCTCCTCCAGTCTCCTCACTTCATCCTTGGCTTCCTTCTGGATCTTGTAGGCATCCAGCAGTTCATCCTCTGCATGCTTTATCTTCATTGCACAGTCTGCTTCCAGAGGTTCTTCTTCTGGCTCTAAAGTCTCTTCTTCTGTTTCTGGTTCGACCTGTTCTTCCTGCTGCTGTTCTTCAACAACTGGAACTGGTTCTTCCTGTGTCTTTGTATCATGCTTTACATTGCTGAACACGATTGCTAATATGATCAGGATGACCACTATAGATACAGCAAAGAATATGATACGGTTCCGCAATTGTTTTTTTGTGACCCAGATGCTGTTTTTTCCCATCTTCCCTCTTTGTCCTGTATGAGGGACTTACCATATATAAACATTATGTTTTATATATGACTCCCCACTACATTGCTATATGGAAATCATGTTCATACCTGCAAAAGCTGAATTTGATCTTGATGAGCTTAATCTTGACAAGATAAAGCATAAGAGACTCGGATTGATAACAACAGTTCAGTTTGTGGATGAGCTTCCAAAGATAAAGAAATTTTTGGATGCAAAAGGTTTTGAATCAGTGATTGGAGGGGAGATCCTTGGATGCAGAGTTGATGCTGCTGAGAAAATCAAGGACAAGGTTGATGCTTTTCTGTTCATAGGTTCTGGACATTTCCATCCGATAGCAATGCAGGGTCTTGGAAAGACAATCTATCTTCCTTCAGGCGAAGTCATGAAAGAAAAGAAAAAGAGCAAGGCAATGTGGGTAAAATTCTTGAGCGCGAAACATATCGGCATCATGCTTTCTTTGAAACCAGGCCAGTCAATGATCAAGAATGCAGAGAAGATGAAAAAAGAGTTAGAGAAAAATTACCCTGGCAAGACTTTCTATCTTTTTCTCTTTGATACCTTGGATACAGTGCAGATGCGGAACTTTCCTTTTATCGAAGCGTGGATCAATACTGCCTGCCCACGGATAGCAGACGATGTGAAAGTCCTCAATTATGAAGATATAGCTTACTTCAGTTCTTAGAAACATTTTTATACCAGTGTTTTCTGCAGTATTAGCATGGGATTCGCAGCATCAGAACTGAAACTGTTCCTGACATCTTTAGTACAGGTCATACACACTGACAATGCTGCGCGTGCTCGTGTGCGTCACGTGATACAGAATCTGCGGGCAAAATTGACAAGTGACGCCAACAAGATTTCTGGCCTGCTTGGAGATATAGAACGAAGCGATGTCGAGGTTCCCCGTGGAGCTAAAGAAAAAGCTGAAAATCTACTGCACAGGCACGAGAAATTCATGGAGCTCCTGAATGAGATGGACGAAGCTTTCGAGAACATCCCTTTCAAGGACGAGGCAGAGGATGTCCACGAGTTCATGCATGAATACGAACTGGTTCTAAGAGAATTGGAGCGTTCAGCAAAAGAAGCAGTCAAAGAAGGAAGAAAAGAGGTTGCCCAGAAAGAACGGGAAGCAGTAGAGCAGGCAAAGAAAGCAAAGATCGAAGAATTAAAAGCAATAATGAAGCAGAAACAAGCAGAAGAAATGAAGAAAAGAGCAATGGGAGAAAAATAACTTTTTCTAATCCAATATACTGAAACTTACAGCACCGCTCATGGCTGCATAGGATCCAATGATTAGTGTTTTGACTAGCATGACATTCCATCCAGGCCATGCAGCGAACAGGAACAATCCAAGAATCTCCATAACAATACTGATAGAATAAAGCTCGAGTAATCTTTGGAAGACAAAGCTTTTTCCTCGCTTTGCAATGTACATCTTTTCATTCTTGAAGATCAATAATCCCGAGATAATAAGTATGAAAGCCAGTATCCCAAAGATATTAAACCATGATAGGGATTCTGCGACTTTTGAAGCGCCTATAAGTTTTTCACCGATACCAACACCCAGGAAAGCGCCTGCTGTCCCACGGACAAGCTCCATGATATAACCGCGTCTGAAGATAAAACCTTTCAGTGAAGAGACTTCCTTTTCTATCTTTATCTCTTCTTTCTCGACACGTTTCTCTTCTTTTCCTATCTCTTTCTCTTTTCTGTATACTTTTCCTAATAATTTTTCAACTTTTGAAAGCCTCAGGTCTATCCTATTCAGTTTAGAAATAACAGAATTGCCACTGCCTCTTTTTTTTGCCATCTTTATGTTCTTGCTGCGAGTTTGATATCTCCGCCTTTCACAGTCTTCCGACCAGAATGTTTTGCAATATCAACTGCTTTTTTTGAAAGTTCTAAAGCATACTCTTCAAGGATCTCTGCAAAAGCTGCAGCTGCTGCATCACTGACTCTTTCAGCTCCAGCCATGTTCAGCATACGCGCAGCTGGCGCACGCGGAATTATTGTAGAACGTTTTGCCAATTTACCACCTCTTTTTCAGCTGTCTTAACCATAACAGCCCAACCCTAATCATTAGCTTATTGAATTTGTCTGAAACTTTATAAACTTTTTTGTACAGATCATACTCAATCATTCCCATGCTTTTCATTGGTGTAAGAATCCTATCGTAGAACTGTCTTTTGTTATAGGAAATCTTAGGTTTTTCAGAACGCTTGAAAGGGTCCAATTCCTCTCTGTCATCAACAAGTTCTCCGTCATGAAGCTTTGTCGCGAACAATGACATCTCAGTCTTGCCTATTACACCTTCATTATCCTGCATTCTTTTCAATAGCAGTTTGGCAACAACCCTCTGCCTTTCAGTAGGGAAGACCACCTCGAAAATGTCATCTGACATGTTAAATCTGTCAAATAGTATAACCATACCATACTTTGTACTAAATTAATATATAAAATTATCCACAAAATACCCTAGGATATTGATTTGTATACTGGTTCAGTGGTAATCTAAGTTATCACTAAATAGTTATTCTTCCCAGAACACTAGAAACTCATTTTCATCCATCTGCATCGCATACCTGTGCAGTTCATCTAATACCTGTTGATCATTCAGGTAATATTTCACAGTCGGCACCAGCTCTTTCTCTACACTTTCCTTTACATATTTGATTAGTTCCTGTTTGCAGACCTGCAGGTTGTTCAATGCATGAATAAGGTCTCCGACGTGCTTGTGGATAAGAAAGCCTTTGATGTTGTTCTCTTTCAGAAACTGGTATGTCAGCTGTGAAAGTTTGTTTTCCTTCCTTAACATCACATCCTCTTCTGCGCATAACAATGATAGCTGATAGAACATGTCATAATAATTCTGGTGGAACTGCTTGATGTAAGGTAGCAGACAGTGCATCCAGAAGCGATAGAATGGAAAGTCTCTTTTCAGGTTTGGCATGAACATCGTGTTGTTAGAGTATTTGTTTATGTCAAAACGGAAGTTCACAAAATCCCCTGAGAACTCGTCAAAAGGTACATGTGTCATGTATAGATTCAGTGGCATTTCATAGAAGAATGAAACAAGGTATAAAAACTTTTTTATACCGCATCCCTCTTTTCATGCTTTACGGGCCAGTGGTCTAATGGCATGACGCGCCCTTGGCTAGGGCGAGACTCCGGGTTCAACTCCCGGCTGGTCCATTCCGAAACATTTATTACAAAGTTCTTTTCAAGTTAAGATATGCCGCACATCCATGATCAGATTGATTTCACTGTTGAGGTTTTTGTTGTCAATGATAATAGAGTTCTGCTTCGGAGGCATGACAAGTACGGTCTTTGGTTGAGTGTCGGCGGTCATGTTGAACTGCACGAGGACCCAGTCGCAGCTGCAATCAGGGAAGTGAAGGAAGAAGTAGGCTTGGATGTTCAATTATTTCATGACGAATCCTCATACCAATTGTTTGGAGATAATCAATATCAGGAATTAGTATCTCCACAGGCAATGAACAGGCATAGGATTAATGATACTCATGAACATGTAACATTGGTTTTCTTTGCAAAAGCTGGCTCTGACAAATTGAAATTATCAGAGACTGAAAAGAGTGATGCCTGCAGATGGTTCACTAAAGAAGATTTGGATGATTCCCAATTCAATGTAAAAAGACACGTAAAACTGCATGCAAAAAGAGCCCTGGAAATGATAAACAAATAAGATTATCTTTAATTCAATCTATATACAACATAAACTAAACCTTTAAATACCACCTCAAAGTTTCTCTATATAAGATGAGCGAAGCCCGAAGAAGACAAAGAAGACCAATTTCTGGCAGGATTGTTAGAAGCACTGATGGACTGACAGCAAGGGTTCTTGCAGAGCCAAAGATAAAAGGCGCATGTCCATGTTTGCGTTATATACTTCCAAGTAATCCTGAAGCAGGATTATATTGCACAGAGATCGGATCTCAGATAGCGCTTGAGAACTTTGATCTTCAGAACAAATGTGCAAGTTCAGAAGATTGCCAGTCTTGCAATCTTTATCCAAAAAGATCTATAGAAAAATTCAAATCATACGGTCCGATAACGCAGACTGTATAACTGGAGATATATCTATTCTGTTTGTTGTATGTTTGATTGTATTGCAGCTGATTATTTTTGCTCCTGTCTTCTTCAGCCGTTTCAGAGCATCTCCGATAAATAGGCTGTGGACACAGATGATTACAAATTTCTTTGCTCCTATTTTTTTCAGGTCCTTGATCGCTTCTTCCATTGTGTGGCCAGTAGAGATGATGTCATCTACCAAGACAACAGTCTTGTTCTTCAGATCGATTTTTTTATTTATCCGGACATCGACTTTTGTAGCAGAGTATCTCTTCTTCTCTAAGATCGCAGAATCACACCCGACTATATCTGCTGTCTTCTCAGCCCAACGATAACTCTCCCAATCAGGTCCAATTATAATAACATTCTTTAATTTCTGCTTGATATATTTTGCAATAGCAGGATCAGCAGTTAGCTTGTGACATTTGCACGTGAAGACATCATACATTGAATTCAACCTGTGCAGGTGAGGATCGACAACAAACAATCTCTGGATAAAACGATTCAGCATCTTTGCAACAACCTGGATCGAGATGCACTCCCCTGGCTTGAACCTTTTGTCCTGTCTGAAGTATGGAAAATAAGGTGCGACCAAGGCAACTTCTTTTGCACCGAGATCTTTTGCAGTCTGTGCAGCAAAGACAACTTCCATCATCTCATCACTTATGTTGCCGTAAAATGATTGCACAAGAACAACTTTATGCCCTTTCACAGGGACAGGATACCGAACATAGATCTCACCATCTGGAAAACGCGCAGTCTCAAGCTCTGCATACTTGACTTTTGCCTTCTTCTTTAGATCCCTCGCTATATCCTTTGCAATATCTCTGCTGTTAGAACATCCTATGATAAGCATCCATACACCTCTTTTTCTTACCTGAACATATACAGATATTTAAATATATTCATAGGGAACATTTATAAATCCCTCCCTGTTTGGTCGCCTTAGGGGAAACTTATGCAAGGAAGAATATTGATGCAAAAGCCTGATATAAGACTTCTTAATATTGAAGGATATACACCGGTTGATATGCACTTTCATTCTAAACATGTAGACGGAGCTCACAGCATAAACCAGATCCTTAGGCGAGCGAAAAAAAAGAACCTTGGGGTAGCAGTAACAGACCATCATACAATCTCAGGTTCACTCGAAGCTTTAGAAAAAGCAAAAGAAAAAGGGGTTCTTGTGATTCCAGGGATAGAGATAGCTGTTTTCGAAGGCCCGCATCTTTTGTTCTATTTCCACGGAAAAGATGATATGAAAGAGTTCCATGAAAAATATGTCAAGGATTTTGTAAAATACAAGAGCGGAAGATCAAGAATTTCTATTGCAAAGTATGTTGAACTGGCAGAGGATTACAATTGCCTGATGAGTGTCGCTCATCCAGGAGAGAGATGGATCTCCAACTTGTTCAAATGCCTGCAGACTTACAACCTGAAAGAGCTTCTGGAAAAAATATATGCGCTAGAAGTCATCAATGGATTAAACTCTCAATTGTCAAACATCAGTTCAATATTCGCAGCGAGAAATCTAAAGACAAGGATAACAGGCGGTTCTGACGGGCACAATGTTCTTGCCCTGGGAAAAGTAGTTACATCGTCCTATGGAAATAATGTCGACGATTTCCTGGAATCGATCCGGAACAGGCAGAACAATGTAATCGGAAGACCGATAGGAATATTTGCAAAGAAATTTCTTTACGGAAGTGGCGCGATAAAGCACAATTTTTTAGAAGCGAGGAAATTATGGCGACCGTCAGCACAGTGGGAGCTTCTGAAATATCTAAAACTACAAGTGGGGTCGTATCTAAATGGCAGAAGATAATTGTATATTCTGCAAGATAATTGCAGGAGAAATAAAAACAGACTTTATCCATGAAGATGAAAAATACATTGCATTCATGGACATAGAACCAGTTGCAAAAGGGCATATGTTAGTTATTCCTAAAAAACACTATCAGTTTTTCATTGACATGCCTGAAGATGAATACGCAGAGATAAGCAGGATAGTGCATAAGCTTGCGAACGCTCTGAAAAAAGCCACAGACACAGAATATATCCATGTGGGTATCGAAGGTGTTGATGTCCCTCATGTGCACATCCACATCATCCCGCGTAACAAAGGGGATGGACTTTCATCCTATAAACGGACAAGATATGAAGATGGGGAGATGAAGGAATTCACCCAAAAAATAAGAAGCTTTTTATAAGTCCCTTATTGCATTTACCCTACAACGGCGGTGTAACTCAGCCTGGTTAGAGTGCTACGCTCATAAGCAATTGAGCGATGAGAGCATCTGCTCGATGATTATCTCAAACTGGGAAACGTAGATGTCCGGGGTTCAAATCCCCGCACCGCCACTTTATTCTTACATCTTATCGATAATAAAAGAAAAAGAAGGTATCGCGGACCTGGTGAGGAACTACTATCCGGATACCCCCAATATTAGATAAACTGGTATACTAATTAGTGACGTTCTCTCTTTAAATATCTTGTGAAAATAGCTATTTTCTATACAGAAGACTAATTTCAATCTATATATCAGAACGGATAGTTCTCATTTTTTGTAGTATTTGAGAAGGATGAATAGGGCCACAATCGCCATAATCAGGCTTAAATACTGTCCTGTGCTCAAATAGAAGTATCTCTGGTCCTCTCTGAAGAAGTCTACTGCGAACCTTCCAATGCCCATCAATAACACAAAAGACCAGAAGAGGATACCATCCTTCCATTTCTTACTTTGCTTCAAAGGCATCATGAACATCAGAAGAGCGAACAATCCAATCCTGCCGATCGCACCATACAGCTGTACTGGATGCCTGCATCCGTCAGCGCCTTTGAACATGACACACCAGGGAACATTTGTCACAGTTCCCCACAATTCGCCATTGATAAAATTCGCAATCCTTCCCAAACCAAGTATCAAGGCAGCAGGAATAACAAGTATGTCAGCTAGTTGCGCAAGATTCAATTTGTTTTTCTTGCAGTAAAAATAACCGACCAATAAAATCCCGACTATTCCTCCATGCAATGACATCCCCCCTTTCCAGACAGCAAAAATATCTAGAGGATGATTAAAATAATATACCGGATTCCAGACAAACACTTCAAACAATCTGGCACCGGCAATAACACCGATGATCATCCAGAACACCAGGTCCCACACCTGATTTTTGGTCATCTTCAATTCTCCTTTTTTCCGATAATAATCGAGAACAAACAATGCAATGATAAAACCAAGAACATAAACCAACCCATAGTACCTGATTTCCAGAGGACCATTCGATAATAATACTGTATCTATGTTGTGGGTGTACATACAGAACAATAGAAAACGTCTCTATATAAATTTATTCGAAAAAGAAAGGCTTTTATAGCAAAAGTCTCATCAACATCACCATGAAAGTAGAAGTGAGAAAAGCAAGGTTGAAAGATGTTCCAGAAGTCATAAAATTATGGAAGGAATTCATGAAAGATCACGATAAGATAGTTCTTGCTCGGAACAAAAAGCTTAAACCTTATCTTGAAAAAAGAAAAGACGCTCCTAAATCAATGGAAAGATATATCAAAGGAATTATACGATCCCGGAACGGCGGTGTTTACATTGCAGAAGTTGATAGGGAACCTGCAGGTTTTACAATATTCTGGATCAATAAAAATCCTCCGGTCTATAAGATATTAAAAGTTGGATACGTTACAGATATTTTTATCAAAAAACAGTTCAGAGGTCTCGGTATTTCAACCCAATTCCGAAAGATATTCACAAAATTCTTCAAAGACAAAGGAATAAAACATATTTCAATGAGTGTATTTCCAGAGAACAAGAAAGCTCTTTCTATCTATCACAGATGGGGATATTTTGATTATCAGATATCAGTCCGGAAAAAGATTTAACCTAACCGGCTGCCAATCTCATCTAGAGCAACAAGAAGACTTTTCAATTGCACTCTTGCGCATTCTTCTAGAGGCCAATTCAATGGGGTTTCAATTGTGAAAGCTTGGTTTGTATGGTTCTGGTATAGGAAATAATCTAAGCAATGAACATATCTTTTGCTTCCTCTTCCCTCAGGATACCATATCACTCCATTTCCATTTGTGGTATCACTGTAAATTTTTGGCCACCTGCATATTGGAACTCTATCTCTTTCATGAGCTTTTACTATTTTAGTTCCGACCCTGTACTCGTGAATATTGCAAAGTTCATACATGTAAAATTCAGTCGGATCTTCTGCAGGATCAAAATCATCTTCAGGCCCCTGGCCAGAATTATGAAAATCCATTGTGAAGGCAAACCTCTGGGAATCTTCTCCTAAGAAATCTTTTACAAGCACAGCTTCTCTAGATAGAATTACTTCTCCTGGAAATTCTCCATTGATATTAACTCCATCAAGGTTCTCGTGTTTGTTGAACTCGAATCCGCTTGGGTTGATGCAGGGAAAAATATGAAATCTGAACACGCCGAGATATTCATGGACATGGCGATCAAGAAAATCTAGTAACGCGTATACTCCAGAAGGTTCATCCCCATGTATTCCTGCTGACAAAAGAACATCATGCTTCTCATTTTCACCAGGTCTTTCTGCAAGGACATGATGTATAGGATATCTAAAGGCACCTCTCTCGAATTCTATATATCCTAGTTCAGTCACTTCAATATCTTCGTCTAGGGTTTCAAGAGCTCTAAGCCGAGATTCAACATCTTTTACAAAGTATCGTATTATGTCAGGCATCAAAAAGTTGGATTTAGAACCAATATATAAAACATATACAAACATTTATAAATAGCTCCAAAAATCTCAATAGCATGGCAAAACTACCAAAACAGAAGCACGAACCTCACAAACCAAGAGGCAGGGGCAGAAAAGCAAGGCCTAAAACTTTCAAGACAGAGGCTGCTGCAAAAGCATATGCAGAGGCACAAGGCCTGAAGTCTTACAAGATAGTCAATCTTAAATCAGAATTGTCAAAACAAAAGAAATTGCAAGTTATTTCTGAATAATTCTAGTAGATTACTGCGATAAGGACGTACAATATCTGGCTGAATCTAATCTTGTATGGATCAGCGTCAACATTGTTGTCGCCTTTTGCAATGAAATAAGTGCCTTTTCCGTCGACACCTTTTGCAATGACACGATGTATGATAGTGCCTTCAAAATCATCAGTTGTATAAGCAATTATATCGCCAGGCTTGATCTGGTCTGGATTCTGCGGTCTAATCTCGATGGCATTTGTTCCAGAATCTAGAAAAGGGTCCATTGAGTTGGTATCTGCGAACTTTGCCCATACAGCGTCCTTTATATCAAGAACAATCTGGTCAGGATAAACCTTGATCTGGTCTTCAGTCACCCAGTCAGAAGGTGATAACATCTCTGCACCTGAAAGAGGCATCTCTTTGATTGGAGTATCAGCTAGCAAAGAGCTTGGTTCCAATATCCTTCTTGCAGAATTCTCAGGCAGAACAATCACTTCTGGCTCTATGAATGTGCCAGAGACTGCTCCGATGAGGAAGACCACAATTATTGACATTACTATAGCTATCTTCTCGTTCATAGTTCTCTCTTTCTTCCCCCACATATATGATTCATGGCTTTTCTAGTATATAAATCTATCGGTTCTGTTAGTCCTACTAAGTAGTAAACTACAGGCACTCCTTTTATAAAGCAAAAACTTATAAATACAATCGAAACTTTTAAGTATTAAATTCCGTTTCATGGCGGTAGTAGTTCAATGGTAGAATACAGGACTGTGGATCCTGGGACGCGGGTTCGATTCCCGTCTACCGCCCTATTGATTAATGAGGTGAGATGAGAAATGGTTCTTAACATAGAGAAACTAAAAGAGAAAAACAGACTGGCTAAATCTCTGGTAGAAAGAGGTCTCGCGACAAGTTTTGAAGATGCAAGTGCAAAGATTGATCAAGGTGGACTGGTTCATAATGCTGGCAAGCTTTCAACTGATGATACTCCGCTGGAAAATCTGAAAAAAAGGGCGATAGGCCAGGTAAGGGAGAATGAGATCCGCGAGATTGAAAAGGAGACTTTAGAGCAAAAAAAACAAGAGGTGGCAAAAATCGCAGCATCAGACCCAAAAGTTCTGGAACGTTTAGAAAAGATAGAAAAATTTCTAGGAGATTTCAAGGCGTTTTTTGACAAGTATAGATCAATGAATGACAATAATCTTAAGGAGCTTGCTTCTAATATAAAATCAATACGCGCTGATATGTCAGCAGCATCTTCTGCACCAAAAGTCAAGCAGCAGACACTGCAGGAACAGCATCCAAGACAGCCTGAGCTGAAGAGAAAGCCAGAAGCAGAGAACAGCGATACAACAAGGGCTTCTTTTGATACATCAGAATATTCTGTTGAGAAAGTGTTCAGCAATGCGAACGGAAGACTGGCAAAGAAAAAGCCGTGCTAGAATCTTCTTCTTTTATCTTTTTTTTTTGTGCCTTTGAATTTGCCTTTCTTACCTTTAGGACCCTTCCTTTTTTTATTCTCTAGCTCTTCAATCCTTCTGTTGCACTGTTTCATCCTTTTTCTTGTCCTGTTGTTCCAGTTCCGGTTGTATTTATAGAGGAATTGAAGTTTTTTGATGCTTCCGATGTTTCTTATTTTTCTTATGCCAATAGTTTCGAACATTTCTATTGCTCTTTCAGCGTAATCTTTTTGCCTTGCTTCGTCATCTTCAAAAGCTTCATCCTCAAAAAGCAGCAGAGCGTATTTTTCCCTTAATAAGTTGACGTGCCCGTTTGCAAACATGATCGCAGAGTCCAGATACCTGTATTTTTCTTCAGGCAGCGCCTTTAGCTTATGAAGGCAGTTTGCAGCCCTGAAATAATCCTTTGAATTCATCCATGTTGGAGCAGCGTTTCTGAAGATAAATCTGAAATATTTCAAGGCCTCGATATACTTGTCATTGTCATAGAAGCTGTTTGCAACATATGAAATCCTTTCCAGCGCATTTTTGTCTCCGCTTTTTCCAAGAATACGCCACTCCTCTTCTAATTTTTGCAGATAAACATCATAATATTTTTTTGCCTCGCCAAATTGATCCATGAAAAAGTAGGATTCCCCAAGAAAATAATCTATCTCGCTGTCTTCGTCCCCTAGATCTCTTGCCCGATGGAACATCTCCAGTGCTTTCACTGTCCTATCCATCTCAAATAAAAGAACTCCTAATGTATGCAGCAGGTCTGTATTGTTCGGCGAGATCTCCAAAGCTTTTTCAACAAGAGTCTTTGCTTCTCCTTGTTTATTCTGCCCGCGAAGTCCATCAATATGTTCATAGAATTCGTCAGAATCAAAATTATAATCAGCTGTTGGGTCTCTGTATTCAGTAGCCATGATTTTGAACATTTGCATGATTTTATAAAGTTTATGATTGGAATGTCCCGGAAGTATATATTTTTCTACAAAATTCTATTTAAATGAAAAACACATATGATCAGTTGTATGACCATGCTGTCATACTATAAGATATATAAATAAAGGATGCATAGCATAGACTATGGATCTGGAAAAAATAAAGAAGCTGCCGCTTGAAGAGCAGGCAAAGGCTCTGAAAGAGCTGAAGCAGGAGTTTGAAGAAGAAAGGCAGAAGCTGAAGAATGAGATCCTGAAACTTGAGGACAGCAAGAAGACAAAGGAAGGTTTTGCAAAGTCTCTTGCTGATGAGCGGAGGATAACAACAGCTGCTGAGATAAATCTTATTGTCTCTTCGATCAAGGATGTCAAATCAAGCCTTGCAGCAAAGAACAAGGAGTTGGAGTTCCTGCAGAAAGCTGTTGAGAGCGCAGAAAGATTGCTGGAGAAAAGCAAGAAAGAGCTTGAAGAAGAGGAAGAGCAGGAAGAGCTGCAAAAAATAAGAAACCTGATAACCCAGCTGATGATATCGCAGCAGGAAACAGATGCAAAGCCTCAGCAAAAAGTTAAGCTTGAAGAGACAGTAAAAAAAGACAAAAAAGCTGATGAAGATACTCTTGAGGAAGAGATCGGAGATGTGCAGACAAGAAACCAGCTCGAAAAAAACATCAGAGAGACAGAAGAAACCTCGATAAGAACAGCTGACTACTCAAAAGAAGACACAAAAGCTTATATGTCTGAAAGGCCATCAGATGAGTACGAGGCAAGAAACCCTGTTGAGGAAGAGGAGCAGCAGAGACAGAGAGAAGGGCAGTACACCAAGAAAGAAGGTGAGAAGAGTGCTGCTGAAGAGCATTTTGAGCAATTTGTGAAATACAGCAAGATGAAAAGCCAGGAAGAAAAAGGTTATGATGATGATTAAAAGAGGCAGAGCATGACAAATTACGTAGGAGCAGATTATTACAGTCCAATGGAAAAGGAAAAATGGCCAGATGTAGGATCCACTGTCCACGAACAGGCAGAAGGAAGGTTCACAACATCTGTCGCTGCAAAAGCGCGGATGGGTGTGGTCGACCTAGACCTACAGCTAGGAGCAAGCGACCAGAGAGGGCTGACAGGAACAGGTTCTTACGGCAAGGAAGCAAGAGCAGAGCTGAAAAAACTAGCAGAATTGCAGGGGTTAAACATATCCTCTGTCCACGCACCGATAATGCAGGGCGGTATCAACAATCTTTCTGGATTTGATCATAAACAAAATTTCAATGAAAATTTAAGGCAGCAGTCTATTGAGGAGATGCGGAAAGTCATTGATTTTGCAGGTGACATTGCAACAGACAAGAAACCAATGGCAATAACTGTCCACGCAGGAGAGTTCCCCAGAGACATAATGGAGACTGGAGCAAGAGAATTTGAAGAGCCTGGAAAAGCAAAAGTAGTTTCTGTCACTAATTTCGAATCTGGCAAGATAATCTCGCTGCCTTCTGACCATCCGCTTAATATTGTCAAGATGCAGGAGCGTGAAGGACAGGAAGGTGTGCCTATAGAGGAGCGGGAAAGAGTTCCTGTTATCCAAAGAAACATGACTGTTGAAAAGTTCAAGAGAGAACTGGATGAATTGAATCAAGAGTTCCGTGGCAATAAAACAGAGATCATTCGGGAATTGAACCGGAGGTACGGTGCAGGTGAAGATGATGAAATATTGAATATCTTTGAAGAGAATGAGACCGAACAGCACATCAAGCCAGAAGTTGTATTTCTAAGAGCGCATTTTGCAGCAGAGGCGCGTTCTGCATTTGCAGATTTCAAGAGATGGCAGGCAGAGGCTGAAAGGATAGACGGACAGCTTCAAGATGAACGAAGAGAATACGGTGAGAATCCAGAACCTGCTCAAGAAAGACGTTTGAGAGAACTAGAAGCAGAGGCCAGATGGAGGAGAGACACTGCAGTTAACTCCCAAAGAAAATGGATAGATTCAAAGCAAAGTATCACCAGATTTGTTCCGACAAAAGAGGAAGGTCTGAAACGTTCAGGAGATTCACTTGGAGTCTCTGCGATAATGGCCTGGGAAAAGCAGCAGGAAAAAGGTCTGCAAAAACCGATTGCGATTGCTCCTGAAAATTTCCAGACAGACCAGTTCGGTTCTCATCCAGACGAGATGATCGAGTTTGTAGAGGCTGGAAGAAAGGCTTTTGTGCAACGGCTCACAGAGAGAGAGATTGAAGACCCTGATGGAA
>JAHWHI010000010.1 GCA_019323355.1 Candidatus Woesearchaeota archaeon
TTACAGAACCTCCCATGTGAAGGAAGTGTATCCTCTGGTTGTGGCCGTATTTTTCCATGAAATTGTCATATCTGTTGATCTCTGAATTGCCAAGGCCTGTTGACATCTGAAGAACAAACTTGTTTTTTGCTGCAAAATCCAGAACATCCTCCATTGCATTCTTGAAATCAGGAGACCAGGTCTTTGGGTCTGGTGTGACGCCCTTGCCCCATGTGTTAGGGTTCATCTTCAGGCCGACTATCTTTTCATTAAGCACAGCTGCGTCCATCACATCTGCATTTAGGCTTGGTTCCAGTGGATTTACCCACATAACACCAAAAAGATTATGGAACTTGTCAATAGCATCTGCGATTATCGGGTTGAACTCGACAAACGGATGCTTCAAATCAGAAGTATAGTGCGGTGAGACAACACCTTTTGTAATATTGTTGACTTTCATATGCTTCTTGATCTGCTTGTGGTTGACTAACTCACGGCTCTTGAAAAGGTCAACCATGCCTATAGCAGAATCCTGTGTGCCAAACTTGCCTATATGAAAATGAGAATCAAATATTTCCCTGTCCCATTCAACATGAAGCCTCATATTTTAGAATGATTAGAATATTATTATATAAGGTTTGCGATTAGAACACACCAGCAATCTTTGTCTTGCAGAATTTGCAGGCTCCGTTCTCTAGATGAACTTCTTCTAGCTCATAACGAGGAGACCTGTCAATCACTTCCATACCGCACTTTGGGCAGACTGTCTGGTGGAAGTGTGTGTCAAGCACGTTTCCCACATAGATGTATTTTAAGCCGACTTCTGTAGCAATCTCATAACAGTCCCGCAAAGTATCTATCGGTGTCGGCTCGATGTTAAGTAATTTGTAACACGGAAAGAACCTGGAAAAGTGTATTGGCGTATCAGCACCTGCATTCGCCTTTATCCATTTGCACATGTTCCTTATCTCTTCTGGATTATCATTCTGGCCTGGGATGATAAGTGTTGTCAGTTCGATCCAGACACCCATCTTTTTTATCTGTTTTATGGCATCTAAAACAGGCTGCAACCTGCCTTCGCACATCTCCTTGTAGAAATCGTCTGAGAATGATTTCAGGTCGATGTTTGCAGCGTCGATATATTGATATAATTCCTGTATCGGTTCTGGATTAAGAAAACCGTTTGTGACCATTATATTCTTCAGACCTTTTTGTCTTGCGAGTTTTGCAATGTCAAGGACATATTCATAAAAGATCGAAGGTTCGATATAAGTATATGAAATTGATTCGCAATTGTGCTTCAATGCTTCTGCAACAACCTCTTCTGGCTGCATCTCCTTGGCAGAAACATCTTCTGGATTTGCCTGTGAGATCTCCCAGTTCTGGCATGCTTTGCAATCCAGATTACAACCAACTGTTGAGATAGAGAATGTCTTGCTGCCTGGAAAAAAATGAAACAAAGGTTTCTTCTCGACAGGATCTATTGCGATTGAACATGGTTTTGCATAAACAAGTGAAACTAATTTTCCATCTTTGTTCTCACGAACATGGCACTTTCCCCGACCACCTGGCTTCAACACGCAGAACTGCGGGCAGAGTTCGCACTGCACAATATCATCCCTTACTGTCTTATAGAACATAGCTTCTTTCATCCTGTCTTTAGAAGAGCTTCCTGCTGCTGTAGTGTCAGTGCAATTAATTCAAGACCATTCTTTGGCCGCTGCAGTAACGGTCCGATTGATACACCTTTCTGCTGGTACTCTCCTCTTCCATGCCATTTTTTTTCATATCTGGATACTGTGACGCAGGGATCGCCTGCAAAATTTTCAGAGTACTTGCTTATCTTGTAGCATTTTCCATTGAACTCTATCATTGTGCCGTCCATCTTTCCTGGCGGAAGTCTCAGCAGAGCATTCTGCGGCATACGATAGGCACCCTCTCTCTCTGAAACAAAGCGCAGGATACCTTCATCCTGAAGCCTGTCAATGTCAAACCCCCCTGTCTTAAGGTCCTCTAGAAGCTGCATCTCCTCTTCAGTAAAATTATGCGCTGCCATGTAGAAGTCATGTATCTCCTTGATCAATGACATATTATTTCCATGAGCAGGATTCTGTTCAGGATCAACATAAATAACTCTATCCTCAGAATGAATACTTCTAGGCCGCGGCCTTATCCTTGATGCTAATGATACCATTTGTAGTAATATTGACATGCCTTCCTCCTACATGTCCTTAATTCTACCACAGAATTCCCCTATTACCTCTACAAATGTGTTCCTCATTTATAAGCCTTTTGAAACCTCCTTTATAAAGGATCGGGGAAATTTTTATAAGCGGGAGCTAGAATCAAGGATAATATGGCTACAGAAATGGATTTCACAGACATAGAACATCATTTTGATGAGAAATTCTATTATGGTAAGATGCAAAACTTCACAGGAAGATTGCTCAGCAATATGTTTGACAAAAGAGAGATAATTGGTTTGGAACATCTTGCAAAGATTTCAAACGATTCAATTATTATTTACATTATGATGCACAAGAGCCATCTTGATTATCTTATACTTCCTTATACAATTGCGACTGAGACAAACAGGGGAGGGCCTGCGATCGCAGCTGGCGATAACCTACTGGATGTTCCAATCATGGGAGAACTGCTAAGAAAAAGCAAAGCATTCAAGATCTACCGTAATCCTGGACAGGTTCCTGGAAAGACATTCAAAGAAGTCTTGAAACAGGAACAGGAATATATCGCAACAGAACTGTTCGGAAAGAATGAAGACTGTATCTTCTTTCCAGAAGGAAAACGTTCCTATACTGGAGATCTACTTATGTTCAATGAGGCTGTAATCAATATACTTCTTTCTGCACAGATGAAGTCTGGAAAAGATATTTACTTTGTCCCTGCAGCGATAAATTATGAACGTGTATCTGAAGATAGGCATTTCAGGACATTTGAAAAATATAAGAGGCTCAAAGCAGAAGGCAAACCATCTATGTTTGATACAAGAATATTTGAATATGCAATTGAATGGTTCAAATACTATGCACTTGATGTTCCTATGATCTATGCGCAAAGATATGTGCGGGGACTGGAGCGTGCTGCTGCGGTCTTCTGGAGTTACGGGGAAGCATTCTATGATCCAAGAAGAACGACACTGGGAAATATGTTCCTAAATATCGGAGAGCCGCGGTTGGTGACGCTTGAAGAAGTAAAAAAAGGAAGAAAACAATTGAAGGTTAATTTGTCTGCTGAACTGAGAAGAGAAGTTGGCAGGCTGGTAGATATACTTCCTTCTGATCTTGTTGCAAGAGCGTTCCAGACTTTCGCACCGTCAAAAGAAATAACAGCTGCAAAACGAAAGAAAGTGCTTGCAGAGATGGAGAGATTGAGGGAAAGTTATATTAATAGGGGATTCAGAACTAGCCATATCGAGGGAAATATTGTTGATGTATACCAGCGCGGCATGCTGGTGTTTGCATCGCCTTTCAGAAGAGCTTTATATTCATACAACGGAACTATCTCCAGGGATTTAAGGAGAAAACACATAATCGCATATTATGCTTCACGTTTGAGTCATTTTGAAGAAGAAGGGATGAGCATCAATGAAACAAGAACTGCATCCAATCAAGAACATTCTGATAATAGGTAATGGCAGCTGGGGGTCCACTATCTGTGGTATGCTGCAGGAGACTGAAAGATATCCAGAAGAGAAAGGTTTTGTGAATCCGTATTATAACATATGTATATGCGGACCAGAGATGAAAGGGAACAGACCGATGCTTGATGGAAATGGCAATGCTGTCTGGGATGAAAAATATTTCTGTGATGCTGAAAAAGCAGATCTAGCCATCTTTGCTGTCCCATCAGCTTATATGAGAGCGACTGCAGCAAGTTTTGCACCTAGACTTAGAGAAGACTGTTACATATTGAATCTTGCAAAAGGTATTGTGTATGATGAAGAAGAGAACGATATATTTCTTATGCACGAAGTTTTATCTGATGAAATGAAATCAGATAAATGGATCGCTTCATTGGCAGGACCTAATATTGCAAAAGAAATAAGGCACACTCCATTCAGGCCTACTATAACTTCTATTGGAACACTGTATTCCAACAAACAGTATCATAAACTGTTAAGAGAGGCTTTCACAGTCTACAGGTTCACAACACTGCAGGACAGCCCTGATATTCTTGGCCTGGAACTAAGCAGTGCCTTGAAAAATGTTATTGCTTTTGCATCTGGTGTTGTACACGGATACTATGAAGCAGAGGCTGGATGCGGCTTTGACCCGTTGATAATGAATGTCATTGGAAGTCTTATCCACATTGGTCCGCAGGAGTTTGAATACATGTATCACCGTATTGCATATTCAAAAGGATACAAAGGGCGTATCCCTTATGTCTCTCTCGGAGATCTTGTAACAACCGCACTGAGCAGAAATTCAAGGAATTTCAAGGCAGGATACATAAGGGGCCAATGCCAAATGAAAGGGGAATCAAGAAGCATCGAGGAAATCTGCAGTTATGTCGGAGAGGCTGTAGAGAGTGTGACAACAACAAAATCTCTTGCAAACTATTTTGAAGAAAAAGAATGGAGCGAGGATTTCATTGTCTTCAAGAATATTTTCAAGGTGATGCACGACCAGATACATATTGAAGAAGCTTTGGACCATCTTTCAGAAGGACATCCACGGATATCACGTTTGCTTGACGTGCTTGAAGTCCGCGCACAAAGAAACCACGAGAGAAAGAAGAGAAAGACAGAGATAAGAGAAAAAGAAAATTAAAATAATATTGAAGCAGCATTCTTGATGTAATCTATCGCCCTCTGCATTATGAATTTTTTATTCTCTTTCAACTTTCCCTGGGCATCGATGCAAAAGTCTTCTTTGAACTGCTGGACTGTCTTGTGTATCTTATCTTCAACATTATCCGGTCCTAAACCTCCTGCGATACCCATCCGTGTTGTAGGCATTGCTTCTGCAACTTTACATAACATTTCCAGCTCGTGTCCTCCAAAATCAATACCTTTTCCTCGAGATGGATCGATTAGAGCGTAGGCAACAAAGGGATCATAACTGTTTGCTTTCTCTGCTATCTGCTCGATTGTCATGCCTTTTGTTGCGTGCGGAGGGAATTGCAACACTATCTTCATCTCAGGGAATGTCTGCATTACTTTTTCAACTTCTGACAGAGCAGGCCAGGCAATGTTCAACTGGACAGCTCTGCAATAGTTTCTCTGGTACATGCCTGTTGCTGTGTAGAGGCGATTTAATCTCTCGAAGAAATTTTCACTATCTGTGTCCCAGTAATGCATCATTGGAATGGCCCATCTCGGAACATGGCTTGCTAGTTCTGTTCTTTGTTCAATCGAATTCTGGTCCAGCCGTTTGAACGAGGCTGAGAAACCGAACATCCCTGTATATCTGCTCCTGTCGCAGCCCAGTTCGTAGAAAGCACTTGCCAGGCCAAAGACATCCTCCTTTGTCCTTAATCCAGTTACACCTATGTATGGTTTTGGTTTCATTATGTATCACCCTGGATAGAACAATGCAGAAATCAGAGTTAAACTTTTAGCTTATAGTATATATATTAGTTAAATTAGTTATATTTATATATTTTGAGGAATTGACTTGCTGCATGAAACGAAAACTGATACAATTATCACCTTCTACCAATGTCGTGTCTTTGCCTTCAAAGTGGATACAGAAGAACAAGCTGAAAAAAGGCACAGAGATAGAACTTGAGGAAGTAGAGAACAGGATCATCGTCTCTAACACGAGCAAAAAGACAGAGAAGGAGATAACAATAGATATCAGCAATCTCAATAGGGATCTTTTGTGGCGGGCTATTGATTCTGTCTACATTGCAGGATATGATATCATCGGGTTGAAGACAAAAGACCACAAACAAACAGCGCACGCTGCGAAAACACCGAAATATTTTCCAGGATTGATTGTCACAGATGAAAGAAGGAACAGTGTACGTTTCAAAGATATAACAGGAGACAACCAGGAAGATGTAGATAAGATTCTTAATCGTATTTTTAATATGAGCATTGCAATGCTTGAGGACGGTGTTGAAGCAATAAAGGCAAAAGACTGGGGGACACTGGCAGATATGAGAAAGAGAGATATTGCTATCAATTCGTATGTCAGCTACTCTCTGCGACAGTTGAACAAATACGGATATACGCCTTTCTCTAAAAGCGGGTTGATGCACACATATATCAAAGTGATAGAAATGCTTACTGACAAGGTATATCGTCTATTTGTCGTGATCGGAGAGAGTAAGATAAAGGTGGATGATAAGCTTTTCATGGGATTTATCGAGATGTACAAGAGCATCCAGAGACTGCATTACAACTACAGCCAGGAAAAACTAGTAAGCCTTGATGATCTAAGGGTCAAATTGCTGCGGCAGATGCAAAATATAGATAAGAGGCTGCATACCCATTTCTCAGAGATACCTAATATGCTCCATGACCTTGAAGAGGTTGAGATGCAGCTGAATGTTTAAAATTTGCAAACAAATAAAAATTCATCCTTATTCTTATTAATAAAAGAGGTTCTTGTCATCAATCGGGGGTTAATGAATGGACGATAAAGTTGAGGTACTTGGCTTGGACCATACATGGGGGCCGAATCTTGGTTCTGTCAAAGGATCTTTAGAGGATGCTATGCAACTAAGAAGGTATGGTGATCATCGTTTCTATCCGGTCGAGCTGCGTGGAGATCCGCCAAACCCGCGGTTTGCCAAGATCGCGAATTCAGGACTTCTTTTTCTAGGTCATGACAGAGAGTACGATGTAATAACAGGAGTTTTCCAAGGAAGTGAATGCAAGGTCTTCGACATAAAAATGGAGCACGATGGTAAAGATTATTATTTCAGGTCAAAGCTTCCTTATCATCATCTTCTGAACTTCCCAAATACAAGACAGGATATTCTTTTCAGGAGAGCAGCTGTAGAAGAACTGCTTGAGAATGAAGAATTGTATAGATTTGTAGAACAATTATTGTCTGATTCTGAATTATATCCGAACAGCCATGAACGATTCAGGCGTGATGAGATTGAGATCTTGTGTGATCTCACCCCTGAAAAATTCTCTGGATTCTTCCATAAAGTATTGGAGATGAAAGAGTTTGGTCTGCAAAGCCCAGCCTTAAAGCGGCTTTATTCCTGGGCAGAAGAGATGGAAGAGGATATTTATTTCCAGGAGTTGTTGAGGAAAAAAAGAAGGATAACTGATGCAAGAGTTATTGCTCTCTTCTCTGAAAGATTTGCTGACATCCGTTACGCAATGCTGAAACCAGGTGTTAATCCAGAAGATGTATTTGAATTTTTATCCCCAGATATGTCAAGATATTTTGTAGAAAAGACTGATCGAAGAGGAAGAAGAAAGCAAGAAGAAAGAAAAGTCGTGAAGTTCAAGGACGGATGGGATGATGAGGTATTGGTTGGCAAAGCACTTGGCCATGCAAGGCAGAGGATGGACATTGTCAATGAAATCTCTGCAAGAATACTTGCGATTCCAGTCTTTCTTGCACACCTGCAGATAAAACATTTATTCCAGGGAGCCTTTCTTTACAAAGAATTACAAAGGTTTGGTTATCCTGCAGCTTTCCCAGAGATTGCCAAAGACCGCGGAGTCCTTGAAGTTGAAGACATATATCCAATACGGATGGTTTTTGAGAGGATTGGCAGGGATCGTGCTATTCTCAAGAGTTACAAAGAACTTACCAAACGAAGAAAGAGGAGAGATTTTAGAGAGAGCTTGGCAAGAAACACTTTTCAATTTTCAAAAGAGCATCGTGTGATCCAGGCAGAAGGACCAAACAAGAGAGGAAAATCAGAAGCGTGGAGAACAATTCATCTTTTTATCGCTCTTGCAAATGCTGGATATCCTGTCCCTGCTGCAAGCGCAAGATACTGTCCTGTTCCGAACAGTCATTTTATCTCGTGCAAGGGTTCACGAGGACACGGAGGTTCTGAACTCGAGCGAAGCCTTAGAGGTGTGGAGAAAGAGCTTGAAGAGGTTCATCCTGGAGATAATGTCATCCTTGATGAATTAGGGGATTCAACCAACGCACATACTGCGCGCGAGGCTGCCAGGCGTCTTCTTCCTGTTTTGATCAAGAATGGATGCAGGGTTTTTGTGACAAGCCATCACGATGCATTGACAAACTATATCTCAAGCGAGTTAGGAGGATTGTCGTTCATGCCAATGCCAGGAGAAAAAGAAAAGGATAGGTTCAGATTGGTTCCTAGATCAGGGGAGGTGGACTTTCTTGCAGAAGAGACCCTTGACGATCTAAAATTTACACCTAAAAAATTAAACAAAGGCATGCCAAAAGATAAAAGATCATGTGCAAAAAGAAGAGAGCCTGGTAAAAAAAGAGGACCTGGCCACTACGAGTATCATGATGAGGAGGATATACCGTTCTAACTCACTTCAATGTCTTCATCTCTTCCAGACGCTTCTGTGCATTTATCGACGATGAAAACATCTTCCAGAAGATGCGGGAGATCCACTCTGCCCATTTCTTGTCCTTGATTGTGTAGTAGATGAATACTTTCTTGTCCAGCTCATGGATCTTTCCAGTAGGTTCTTTTACTTCCTTGATGCGGAATATATTATTGTCGATGACAAATGCTCTTACTGGATGGCTCCTGTGCCTTATCTCCACTAATTCCTTACCGTACTTGAAATTAAGTGATAATGCTTTCTCAATGTTCTCTTTACCTGCAATGTCTGTCCTTGCGATTATCTTGATGGGAATGTTTCTTTTCACCAGATCTTCTAGTATCTTGAACATGTCAAACTTCTTGTTCTTGAGATTTATCAAAGAAAGGTTTCCAGAGAATATAAGAAGCTGCTTTTTGGTCTGCTGAAGGAGCTCTGCCAATTCTTTGAGGTTTGTCGAGTTTTCATCAAGAGCTTTTTCAACAATCGCCCTTTTTGTCTTGTTGTCAACATGCTGGAATATGTCAAACGCAGAGAAATCCTCTTTTTTCTTTGAAGTTAAGATTTCCTCTTCTAATTTTTCCTGAAAGACAGAGTTGCTCGCCTTCTCAACAGAAGCCCAGAATACAATCTTCAGTGCTCCCCTTGTTCCTTCCCTGAAAACACGCGTTGATATTGTGCCGAAGTTCTTCTGAATTTCTTGCACATACCTGTCAACAGTCCGCCAGTTCTTTCTTGTATACGAAGCGATCTCCTGTATAGAGCGTGGTTTCTGATAGACAAAAGTCTCGATCTTGTTTATCATATCAGGCGTAAGCATACATATAGAGAGATTTTGCCCATATATAAGCATTTCTGTGAAATACAACACTATTGACAAAAAGTGTGCAGAAA
>JAHWHI010000056.1 GCA_019323355.1 Candidatus Woesearchaeota archaeon
AATTTTCAATATATTTAAGCCTTTCTTTTCAATATTGAAAAGAAATAATAGAAAATCCTCTGTTCGATGAAAGTCTGACTACTACTTCCACCGAACATATTTCGAAACATGTACTTTTACCTGTTCCTGTAAAGCCTCAGCACTTCATCTCTGTAAGCTTTCAGTGCATCCTGCGCATGCGGATATTTCTGGCAGAACACTTCACATGCATCAATGATCCGCATGTCAAAGCTTTTTGGCTCTTCTCTTCTTTCTTCTTGCTTTGCTTCTGTCTTCTCTTCGTTTGTCTCTTCGCTTGCCTGCCTGATGATCTCTTCTGCTGTCAGTGTCTGTCCAGGTTCGAGCTCTTCTTTTTCTATTGCTTCATTGAACTCGTCTGCCCTTGGCACAAACTCTACAGGCTCTTCGCTTTCTTCTTCTGGTTCGTCTATGGTCTCTGTTTCTTCCTCGTCTTCTCCTTCACCAGGTTCCTCTACAAACTCTTCTGTTTCCTGCTCTGTTGTTTCTGGTTCTTCGTCTTTGAACTGCTTGTCGTACTCTTCCATTAGTTTGTTCATTTCTTCTTCTGGCATTTCTGGAACTAGTACAGTGCCTGTACTTTCTTCTTCTGTTTCTTCCTGTACTGTTTCATGTGTCTCTTGGTCGTCCTCTATGTCGTTGTATCTCTCCAGCAGTTTATTCATCTCTTCCTCTGACATCTCTGGCATTAGCAAGGTTCCTGTGTCTCTATTTTCTTCTACTTTATGTTCGGTATATTCTTCTTTTGGTTTCTCTATTTGCCGTTCTTCAAATTCTTCCATTTTTTCATCGATTGAACTTTCGCTGAACGTGCTTGGGACTATCATCTCTTCGTCTTCCTGTTCTGCCTCTTCCTCGACAGTGTATGTCATGACAGGTTCTTCTTTATGGACAGATTCTACTTTCAGGACCCAGATCTCCTCTCCGACAATCCCGAATTCCACTTTGAAGCTTTCATTGTAGTTCTCCTCCAATTCTCTTGCGAGATTAGATAGCATGATTATGTTATGGGCATTAAGTTTAGGCTCTGTTATTTTTTTCATTGGCAGCTCCTGCTGGACAATCCGTCCCTGCGCATCGCCATAGTATCCCCAGCTCTGCCGTGCTGCCTGCGCAGACAGTATCCTATTGTTCCTTTTATCGATTGTATACTTGTCTGGATATACTTCTTCAAGCGTCCTTCCTAGTCCCCAGGCAGCTTCGATATAAGCTTCAGCCATATTTCCGTCAGGGTTTGTTGTGTAAAGCACTCCGCTCTTGTCTGCCTTGATCATCCTCTGCACAAGGACAGAGACAGAGACATCCCTGAAATCAATATCATTAAGCAGCCTGTATTTGATATTTTTTTGCGTGAACACTGCAGCAAAGCATGCCTGCACTGCACGACGGAGCTGTGTTGCTCCGGTCACATTCAGAAAAGAAGCATACTCGAAATTTTTCATGGCATCAATGTCATTTACAATCGGGCAGCTTCGGATTGCGATTGTGCCTCTTGCTCCTGTCTTAAGAAAATCAAATGCACGCAGCCTCCTGATGTGTGAGACTTCTACATTCATGGAATCATAAGCATCGAGAAGCTCGTCTGTGATCTCTCTCGGCATCTCTGCATTAAGGATCAACTGCTGTATCTCGTTTGCAATCCTGGGAACAGCGCCAAGGCTCTCTTTGTTGAGGTTGGCAAGCAACCGCGCGATCCTCTCTTCGACAACAGAAAGGAATATCCTGTACGCTCTTGATGTCACGACAAAACCCGCAGGAACATTGTACCTGTTGGAGTAGAGCATGTTCAGGTCAAAAGCTTTTTTCCCAACTAGAAGTAGATCATCTTTACCAATCTCTTTGAAAAACAGGACGTTCTTGATTTTTCCCCCTCCCTTTTAGTACTCGAAAGTAGAATTTTCTATATAAACCTATCGAAACAGGTCTGATGGGTATAAAAACAGCATAACATTTAAAAACCACTTATCTTTTTTCGACTACAGCTTGCCCCTGTGGTGTAGTCCGGCCAATCATTTCGGATTTTCGATCCGAAGACTCGGGTTCAAATCCCGGCGGGGGCATTTCTTTTCTTTATATATCGGCACGTAAACTTTTTAAATCACATTCACTTCTATTTTAATAATCTAGGCAGATCGGGGCATTTGTTCTTTTTAAAAAAAGAGGTGGTAGATTCAACAGGGCTTTGTCATATAGAGAGCTGACTAAAATGAATCAACCTGAAAAAAGTACTGGTACAGACAAAACACTAGATGCTTCTGTTTTTGCATTTCTTCATCTTGGAAGAACTTTAGGTAACGGGCTTGTGACAATCGGTCCAGAGAAAGAAAACTGCATTGCAGAGGGTGGTTTCGCAATAATGTACAAAGGTGAAGTCAACCCGATAAGGTACAGGCAGAAATTAGTTCTCGAAGGAAAAAAAGATCCTATCGCGATATTTGGAGTAAAAGATGCAGAACAGGAAGACGGGAAATTCGTACTGACTCAGGAGCAGATAAACATAGTAAATAGAGTTGCAGATGAAAAAGTCGCCTACTATGCAGATCATCCAGAAGATAAACAGATTCTAATGTCAGTTCTTGAAGAGAAAGGAGAGTTGCAGAACCTGGAATGCGCTGTCAAAGTTCTCAAGGAAGAGGCACTGAAAAATCCAAACACTGTCGAACGCTTCAGGCAGGAATATGCAATTGCAAGAAACATACTTGATCACCCCAAAATTGTAAAATGTCTTGATCTTTTTATAAGAGAGGAGCTGGAAGGCGGGCCGCACAGCGGAGTCAAAGAAAGAAAAGTCAAAGAGGCTTTCATTGTCTATGAACTTGTTCCAGATGCAATGCAGCTCGGAGAGCTGATCCACAAGATCCCGATCGCAACAATCATGGATATCATGCGCCAGACACTTGAAGGGATAATTCATGCGCACGATAGAGGAATCATCCACAGAGACCTTAAGCCAAGCAATATACTTCTCTATGTTGAAAAAGATGAGAATGGCGAACCAGTAAGAGACCAGTTTGGAAACAAAAAATATGTCGTCAAGATAACTGACTATGGTGTTGCCAAAGCAACACACACAACAACAAAAGGTCATCTGACAGGATCCGGGGACCAGTATCTTGGAAGCCCGCATTACATGTCTCCGGAACAGGCTGCAGGAGAGGCAAGAACCCTGAATTATGCAACAGACATATTCTCACTAGGTTCAACTTTTTACTATATCCTAACAGGAGAGCTTCCATTCCATGGAGACAGTGGTCCGCAGGTTCTGTCAAGAGTTTCATCAAAAAGACCGCCAGCAGTACTGCGTCATGAGAATCCGAAGATACATCCAAGGATAGAGGATCTTATACTGAAACTAATGGCCCCTGACAGGTTGGACAGGCCATCTGCTGTCGAGGCTCTTGATGAAGTAAATTTTATCCTACGCGACCAGGCATTTCTTTCTGACAAGCCGACCGTGACTCCATTGCGTACAATTCCTGAAGTACTAAAAGAAATTAGAAAAACAAATCCCGAGCATTATTCTAAATTAGGTCATCTTTATGCAGAGATGGCTTCATTGACCCCAAGAGTGGAGATAATCCCGCGGGCTCTTAGAAAATACGTTCCACGATTGAAAAGACTTGAGAAACAGGTAGTTGACAAAAATACAAAAAATGCAGTTGAAGCCAAAAAGAAACTGGAATCCTTGCACAAGGATTTGGGTGATGCTATCGAGAGATTCGCAAGAAAAAACAAAACAGCACAATATTATTACGATCTTGCATCTGTATGTTTCAAAAAAGCCCATCCTGATGAAGGGATCATGGCCCAGTTCAAGAATGAAGAGGAATGGTCCGAAGAAGAAAGGCTTGCAGAGGCCTATCGAAAGAAAGCCGCTGCAGAAAAATATAGGATCCAGCAGTTGGTAGAAAGGGTTGAAGAGAAACCTCCTGGTTTTATCAGAAGGATATTCTCGAATCCATTCGCAATGACAGGAGGTGTTCTGTTTGTCGCAGGATCTGCTGTCGTGGGCACGCTTCTTGGTACTACATTGTACGAGAACAGCCAGAATCAGGACTTTTTTGAGAGCGCAAAAGAGTATCACAAAGAGGCGAAGAAAGATCTTGATTCAGGAGATCTAGAAAATGCAAAATCGGATCTTGATCTTGCATTAAATGTCTATGATCAGATCAGCAAGAAGGACTACAATGAAGGATTTGAGAGTGAGTTGGATAGCTTGAAAAAACTGATTGAGCGGGCGATGCAGGATGTCCAGAAAGAGAGACAGATGGCAGAGTCATTCTCGCATCTTGATACTTTAATTGCAAACTATAAATTTTCAGAGGCAAAGGAGATTCTTGATAATGCAGAAAGGATTTTGATCGAATTGGGATCCACCCCTTACCAGCCGTTGAAAGAAAAGCTTGAGGCCTACAGAGGAACGCTCGAGACTCATCGGGGAAAGATCAAGGACAAAGAAGATGATATTGAGGATATGGACAAGGTCGAGGAAAAGCTACTGGAGATCAAAAAGGAACTGAGTGACAGGCTCGCAGACATCGCTTCAGAAACTCCCCAGTTCTTCTCAAAGAAAGATTTCGAGACACTGAAGAGCAAGGTCGACCGATATAAAATCAGGATGGACTATGATATCGTACGGGAGAATGTCAATCCTAAAAAGTACGATCTGACTTTTCTGGAATACATACGCTGCCAGAAATATGACCTGAAAAAACTTGTTTTGGAGTCAGTACAGCGCCAGTCACAACTGATAGAGACCCGTCTCCAGGAAATTAAAGCAGGACTTGCCTATCTCGGACAGAATTATGGCGCGGATAACGCTGTTGACAGATCAAAAGAAGTGGATCAGGATATTGCATACATCAACCAGAGGATACAAAATATCAAAGAGCTTGAGTTTGGAAATCTATCATTAGATGTCATTGCTTCTGCTGATCTTGACAAAGTTAAATTAGATGACGATGATAAGAAAAAAAGTTTCATCGAGGAATTAAACAAAGAGATAGCCGCGCTTGGAACGAGGAAGGGGAAGGTCGCAGAGCTCACAACACTAGAAGAGAGATTAACAACGCTCAAGAAAGAATATGAGCCAATCCTAGCGCAAGTAAATGAATATGTTGAACTAAAAAGGAAAGTCAAAGAAGAGAAAGACAAGGATGCAGCTATAACTTTAGGAAAATATTACTTTGAGAGAAACGCTCACCAGAAAGCAGAGGAAATGTTTAGAATTGCAGAAGGTGATGAATCAATCAAACCTTACCTTTCCATCATTGAACTTGAAAGAAAAATAAAGGATCCGGCAAACCTGACTTACCTTGTTCTTGAATCCGGCTACAGTTCAGATCATCTTTCGCAATTACAGGCTGTCATCCAGGAATACAAAGACAAACTTGCTTTTGACGATTCTCTAACCTCAGCTCTTCAGCTAGTATCTGAGAAAACAATAATCGAAGCGAACATTGCAGAGATAAAAAAGAAGCATGACGAACTTTATCAGATGACCGCAGAAAGAAAAAAATATGATGACTCAGATGAAAAGACAAAAGCAAAGCGCGAAGAGTTGGATTCAAGCATTGCAAGGACCAGAACAGAATTATTTGGAATGCTTGAAAATGTTTACGAGAATGTGAACACTCAACTGCAGTCTCAAAAACCAAGGCCAAGACCTGAGGCATTAGCAGAGCTTGCAAAATTATACGAAGGTATTGGCATGCAGGACAGGGCAGACCAGTACTACTCCCAGGCCTCAAATTCTGATAAATAACAAAAACCTTTTTAAATAGGGTCAAAATCCTTAGATTCACATGAAAAGAAGCTCCAGAAGATGGAAAAAGAAGGGCCAAATGCGCTGGAAATGGCAAAGAAAGCGAATTAAGAAGGAAAAGCGCAAGAGACAGGGCAAAACATAAATTTAGCTAAATTCTACAGTATTTTACCACTTTTCATCAATTTCTAGGCAAGATTTATATATGACTTCAAAATTCTCAACTATATTCGTTCGCCACCTAACAACCAAAAAACGTTACCAATTCTAAGGTAAATTTGGAATATAACATCAAAAAGATGTATACTTGATATTAAACAATCCTATTTATCAAGTATGAAGAAGTAATGGATTTTCAAGACGCAAATGTGCAATTTCTTAGTATTGGATCATGCGATCGACTCAATAAGTAAATACCCGTTGATCCTGCGGGAGATTGCTGCTATTTGGGTTCCACTTAGCCATGCAAGTCAGGGACCTCTTCGGAGGGAC
>JAHWHI010000011.1 GCA_019323355.1 Candidatus Woesearchaeota archaeon
GACATTAGTAATGTTCCAGCTGGTCCATGTATTTAACTGCAGGTCACTGACGCATTCTTTATTCAAAGTGGGTGTTTTTGCAAACAAAAAATTGTGGTATGCTATCCTCATATCAATAGGGCTGCAGGTTTTGGTAATATATACACCGTTGAATAACTTTTTCAGGACAGTTCCATTAAACCTTTACGATTGGGGTTTTGTAATCCTGTTCGCAGCATCTATATTTGTTGTGCGCGAGATCTGGAAACTATTTACCAGGCACTGACGCATAACCTTTTTAAATAGCCCTCATAAGGAGTAGGCTATGAGCGAGGCTGGGTATTATAATGAATTAGAAGGTTTTCTAAAGCAGGGCCAACTCTCCAAGATCGAGCTCGCAAAGCTGAAAGTAAAGCTCTGTAAAAAGCACAGGATCAAGAAAGTTCCTACAGATATCCAGGTACTTCTGAATACAAATGATGTTGAACTGAAGACAAAACCCGGGCGTACTGGCTCTGGTGTTGCTGTTGTTGCTATCATGACAAAGCCCTACAAATGTCCGCACGGAAAGTGCACTTATTGTCCTGGAGGTGTCGGTTCTGTCTTTGGCGATGTCCCTCAATCCTATACCGGGCACGAGCCTGCAACTCTGCGTGGAATCAGGAATAAGTATGATCCTTATCTGCAAGTCATCAACCGTCTGGAGCAGTATATTGTGATGGGTCATATCCCTGAAAAGATCGAACTGATCATAATGGGAGGCACATTCATCTCTTATCCTAAAACTTACCGAGACAATTTCATAAAATTCGCATTCAAAGCAATGAATGATTTCTCTGCGATCTTTTTTGCAGACGGAGAGCTGGACATTGACCTGTTCAAGAAAGTTTTTGAGATGCCTGGCGATGTCACAGATCCAAAGCGGGTGAAAAGAATACATGGACGTCTTATCAAGATGAAAGGAAATTCAAAAGATGTCTCGCTTGAGAAAGAAAAAGAACGGAATGAAGATTCAACTGTCAAATGTGTTGGAATGACAATCGAAACAAGACCGGATTACGCTGATCTTGTGCATGCGAACGAGATGCTCCGTCTTGGAACAACCCGTGTTGAAGTCGGTGTGCAGTCTGTTTTTGATGAGACTTTGCAGAAGATAGAGCGGGGGCATACTGTCGGAGATACAATAGAATCATTCAAAATCCTTAAAGATCTTGGCTTTAAAGTAAATGCACATTACATGCCAGGACTTCCCGGACTTTCATTGCGAAAAGATTTCGAAGGAATGAGACAGCTGTTCTGGGACCCAAATTTCAGGCCAGACATGCTTAAGATATATCCGTGCATGGTTGTGCGAGGAACCAAACTGTTTGATGACTGGAAAAATAAAAATTTCACTCCTATCGCAACCAAACAGGCTTCTGTCCTTATCGCGAACTTTAAGAAACATGTCCCTGAGTATTGCAGAATAATGAGGGTGCAGAGAGACATCTCTTCTAACGAGATCGAGGCCGGTGTGAAAAGGACAAATCTAAGACAATATATTGAAAAAGAACTGAAGAAACAAAAATCCCGATGCCGATGCATCCGATGCAGGGAACCAATGCCGTTCTTCAAACGTGACGGTGTGCAGGAAATGCGCGTTATCAATTATGAAGCTTCTGGGGGGCAGGAATTCTTTATCTCTATCGAAGACAAGAATCACATCTATGGTTTTGCCAGGATGAGATTCCCAGCCAACGCTCTGAGAAAAGAGATCACAAAGGATTCTGCCCTTATCCGGGAGCTTCACGTCTATGGCTCTGCGACACAGATCGGAAAAAAAGGCGAGGTGCAGCACCAAGGTATGGGAAAGAAACTGCTTGCAAAGGCTGAAGAGATTGCCAAACAGAATAAGAAAAACAAAATAGTTGTTATATCAGGTGTCGGGGTAAGAAATTATTACAAAAATCTAGATTATCAAAAAGAAGGGCCGTATATGGTCAAGAAAATCTAAACTTTTTTCTGCTGCTTGAACTTTCCCTTGTACTTTGCTTCCCCTTCTGTCCGTCCTATGACCAACTGGCAGACTTTTGTTCCGGGATAGATTGCTAAGGGTCTTGGACCAATATTGTGAATCTCTAGAACTGGATTATTAGAGCTTCCTGGCTGGACAAAAGAAGTGTTTGTTATCAAGCCTAAACGCGCGAACCTGCTTCTTGTAAAGATCCAGCCGCACAAATCTTTTGGCAGAGTGACTTTCTCTTTTGTTATGATAAGGATTGTCTCTGCAGGCTCCAAAATATAGTATTCTTTGATCTTTAACTCTTCTGTTATATTCTTGTAATCAGCGCCTTCTTTCACATCGAAAGTTCTCCATACCTCTTTGAACTTCCGCATGTTGTTAGAAAGGGTTAGGTCAATAGATCCAGGCCCTATATTTTTTGGATTATACGGGCTGATGACAACTCTTTTTGCTCTGATCTCCTTCTGAAGAAATTCTTTTGTAAGTATTGTCATCTGATCACCTATGTCTATTATTATCGGATTTTATTTAAATGTTGTGGATAAAGCAAAACCTTTATAATAGCTTAATCCTGTATCTTCTTTATGGCAGAAGAAACACCAAAGCTCGAGTTCAAGCCAAAGTTTGTAGACAGATACTCTGACCTTACAGACTGGAAAGCTTTTGAGAAGATATGTACAGACTATCTGAGAAGATCAATCAGAGTTAATACTTTGAAGATTTCTGTTGCTGACCTGAAGAAAAGGATGAAGAGCTGGAACCTGAAGCAGGTTCCGTGGTGCAAGGAAGGCTTCTGGATAGAGCATAAAGAAGGAAGACGTGACATCGGCAATACTATCGAACATTCTCTAGGCTATATCTATGTCCAGGAAGCTGCGAGCATGATACCTCCTGTTGTTCTGGGGGCAAAACCAGGAGAGCGAATTTTAGATTTATGCGCGTCTCCTGGAAGCAAGACAACGCAAATTGCTGCAATGATGAAAAACAAAGGGCTTCTTGTCGCGAATGACATATCAAGCGAGAGGATGAAATCCCTTGGAATCAATCTTGAGAGATTCGGTGTGATGAATACTATCATCACAATGATGAAAGGCCAGTATCTCAAGGACAAAGGTCTCTTGTTTGACAGGATACTTGTTGACGCTCCTTGTTCTGGGACAGGAACTATCAGGAAAAGCTATAAAACATTGAAGATGTGGAACCCGACAATGGTACGAAGATTGTCTGCTCTGCAGAAACAGCTTGCAGAGACAGCTTATTCAATGCTGAAGCCTGGCGGTACAATGGTATATTCAACATGTTCGTGCGAGCCAGAAGAGGATGAAGGTGTTGTCTCACATATATTGAAGAAATTTCCAGATCTGAAGATACAGAATATACTGCTAGAGATCAAGAGAAGTCCGCCTGTTCTGGAATTTGAAGGCGAAAAATATCATCCTGATGTCAAGAAAGCTCTTCGTATCTGGCCGCAGGACAATGATACAGAAGGATTTTTTGTCGCTAAATTCAAGAAGGCAGATAAGTAGAGTCGGTTTGAAAAATGGAAAAGGTAATTGAAAAACTGAAAAAGCTTACTGGATGCGAACACATTAAACTATTGCAGAGAGGGAATAATGCGATC
>JAHWHI010000057.1 GCA_019323355.1 Candidatus Woesearchaeota archaeon
ATCAGTTCTGCATATTTTTCAGGATGTACCATATTATGGTCTTTGGCTAAAGTAAGCCTTACAGTTGTCCTTGAATTGAAAGTTGACATTATCTTCAATGACTTCAAGAGGTTGTCCCATGCGTCTGGTATCAGAGGGTTGCAGCATCTTGTGAAGGTTTCCTTGTCTGATGCAGAAAGTGTGATGTACAGCTGTGTAGGAGGGTTTTGTTTTAGTTTTTCCAGTGCTTCTGGGTTTGTTCCGTTTGTAACAAGGAAAGAAGAAATCTTTCTTCTTTTTAGTTCTGCTATCAGTTCTGGAAGCCTTGGATAGAAGGTAGGCTCTCCTGCAAGCGAGATTGCAAAGTTTGTTGGATTTTTTGATTTCTCGAATTTTTCAGTATTTACTAGTTCATTGCCTTTGAAACCTATCAAGTATTTGTTTAGCTCTTCTATGCTGTTTTCTATTATGAAGACTGGATCATCAACAGGACCTTTCCATTCTGGAAGCGTGAACCCAGTGTCCCGCCAGCACCATATGCACCTTAGGTTGCAAAATGGCAGGGAGGGTGTCATCTGGACACAGCCCCAGCTGTTGATACCATAGAATCTTGCTTTATAGCACTCCCCCCTGTCCAGAAGGTCGTGCTTCTGCCAGAGGCAGGATTTGACAGCACTATGATTACCTACAAGCCTGTAGCCCTGCTTCTCCAGCTCTTTTCGCTTGTCTTCATTTATCATATTACTGCCTGGGCTAGGGCGATTTTTAAAGTTTTGGGACTATCAAATTTATATAATATGGTTCATCCCTTGTTCTTATGAAAATCAAGGATCTGTATGATCAGGTATGCGCCTGCGATGAGTATAAGGAGTCTGAATTTGACTATCTGGCGCATTTCTTTATCATGCTGAATGACAAGTATGAGCCAATGACCAGATGGCAGGTCGGTTTCTACAATAAAGAGAACGATCATGTTGTATCCTTTGATGTTGATAAAAAGATTGTAAAGACAGAGAGCCGGGCGTTTAAGCATGTTGAGCATAAGGTGTCAGAGCTCAAGCTTGCAGAAGTCAAGGTTGATTTTGAAGAAGCACTTGATATTGCAAAAAACCTACTAAAAGAAAAATTTCCAGGCAATGCTCCTGTCAAGATCGTGGTGCTCTTGCAGACCATTGAAGGTGTTGCGACATGGAATGTCACGTTTATAACAGCTGCGTTCAATGTATTAAACATCAAGCTTAATGCCAGCGATAAAAAAATAATTCATCATGAATTCTCGTCTTTACTATCCTGGAAGGTAAACTAAAAGCTTATAAACAAAATTTCTAGAAATCATGAAAATGTTTCTTGTGCAAGAAATTTCATATTGTCTTGTTACCTTTGTTTCAATTGGAGCGTTTCCAAGAACAAGAATTTTTCAGTTTTCTTTTTCCCAGAGAAGAGGATTTCAATAGTTTTTCCAGTCGACAGACCATTGTCTTGCAACATATATTTCTCGTCTTGAATTTATTTATAAATCAAAAATTTATTCAAATAATTAGAAAAAGAGTTGGTTTGTTAGGGGAATGAGGTGATGATGAGAGGCATTGAAATGCCCCGCGTTAAAGCAGGAGAGCTCTGTCTCACACCGCACGCCACATATCACGAGAAATTCTCAGCAAAACAGGTCTTTTCACAAAAGAGGTGGATATACATGACAGCGAAGATTTCATACAAAGAGATGGTACTTAAGAACAAATCACTGGATCTATTCGGTGATGAAGAAGAAGGGCACCTCTAGAGTGTTTTCTTTTTCCTTATTATTTTATTCCTGTTTGAATGGCCTTTAACAATCTCTATATCTATCTTGTAGATCTTTTTGAAGAATGTGATCAGTTCCTGGTTTGCCTTTCCTTTTTCAGGAGGAGCGTTTAATTTGATTTTCAGTTCTTCTTTTGAAGGATCGTATTCAGAAATCCCAGTAGTGCTGGAATTAGGGAGTACTTTCACCTTTAGAAGGTCATTCTTGAACAAGGACTCTAGCTCGCGTCTCTCCATGTGTGCCCGCATTTCTCGCATTTAAGGAATTTTGTTGCTGATTCATCAGCTGCACGTGTCTGGACAAGCCAATAATACGCTTTCTTGTGGCCGCACTTGGCGCAGATTTCGTTTGTAAGCGGAAGATTCATCTCTGATTCTGCGTCAATCACCTTGATTTTTCTCTCTTGCGTGGACTGCTCTTTCAGAACTACTGTCTCTGCCTTGTCATCTGTTACACCGCATGACGTGCAGGTCATGATAACCTTGCTTCCATGTTTTTTTGGAAGCATCAATGATTTGCATTTAGGACAAAATTTCATTAGCATTACCTCCTGAACATATTTATAAAATCAACAAATAAAATCTTCACATACCCCAAATACGGGATCTTGAACCAGCCTTTTCCGAGCAGGCGGTCCTGTGAAACATAAGTCTCCTTCACAATGAAATCATCGATCTGGTCCTTATTGTGGTCCCCTTTTGTCTGGAAAATATACTCGCTGTCTATTGCTGTTTTCTTGACGATCCTGTGGATAATCGGTTCTGGTTTTACTCTCGGGTCACTCGCTTGAAAAACGATTATATCCCCAATATTTATATCTTTTGGATCACGTCCTTTTAATACAATGAGGTCTCCTTTCTTGAAACCGTTCTTCAATGGAAATTCTTTGAACTGTTCAAAAGTTATGTCCCTCTCCTCGTACCAGTCACCGCAGACGCGCCAAAAATCTTCCAGATCTGACTGGTAATTGACAGGATACTTGCCGCACATCTCTCCGTTTGCCAGAGCATGATCCATACTGCTAGAGATGACTGCGACTATTGGATAGGATGTTCCTAATCCCAGACCGAGTGCTGGATAGACCAAGAATTTGATTATTAAAAATGCCAGGATGACATTGACAATCCAACTCCAGATACTATTATCCTCCCAGATAAAGTACCAGATCTTTTTAAACAGGCTTTTTTTCTCAGATGTCATCTTTTTGGGTATGGATATCCTAGGTTTTTAAGGTTTTGGGTGGTTTTAGAGTTAGATTTATATAATAGGCGGATATATTTTCGGGTATTATATAGAGGGGGTACTCAATATGAAGAGAAAATTATCATATCTGGTTTCAGCTGTATTCTTGGTTCTGCTTGTGGTAGGATTAAGCGGATGCAAAACAGAAAGCGCTGATACTTATGATCCAAATCATGAGATTATCAGGATGGCACTAGAAGCTAATGATCCTATGTTATGCGAACAGATTGCGCTGCAGAGCGGAGTGAATTCAAGAGATACTTGTTATTCTATCCTTGCCTTGGCTAATAAAGACTTATCATTGTGCGAGAATGTAGCGGGTGTGACAACAACTGACAGTGGAGAGATCACAAAACAAGTCTGCGTCGAGAAAGTCACCAGTGCTATGGAGCGGGACGAGAAAATCATAGAAGCTAAAGAAATCTATGATGAAGCTTTTGAAGATCCAACAGCATGCAACAAGTTCGGCGATGCTATTGCGCGTGACGTATGCCTGGAGAATTCTGCAGTAAACAACAAGGATGAATCTATCTGTGACGGGATGACAAATCTCGACGGAAAACAGGAATGCTTTTTCAGGGTAGCTTTGCTGAACAGCGATAAGTCTGTGTGCGAGAAACTTACATTATCATCTGGAAAGTACAGCAAGGACGTCTGTTTTGGAAGCATTGCAGTCAACCTGTTAGATCCAGAAGTCTGCGAAGAGATAAGTGTTATCAGCGGACCGTTCTCGCGTGACGCGTGCTTTGGAAGCATTGCAGTTGTCACAAAAGAAAGCGCTCTTTGCGATCGTATTGTTGCAGAGACCGGAGATCTTTCAAAAGATTTCTGCTTTGATATGCTGATGCAATCCTAGAACTTTTTCTTTTTTATTCTCTTTTTTTCAGGAAGCTATAAAAAGTTTTACTTCTTTGTATCTTGTTATGGCAAGAAGATTAAGCAGAAGGGATGCTGAGAAAAAGGAAAAGAAGGTCCGGGAAAAACCAAAGTATTTCGAGGGCATACTCCAGATCAGGAATCCAAATGAGAAGATCATGAATTTTGTCCTGAACGAATTTGAGAAAAGCACACACTACTTCAGCAGGATAGAACAGGTGCGTGGAGGATATGACCTATATTCTTCCTCTAACAAATTCAGCCGTAAGGTCGGACAGAAATTGTATGCTGAGTTCGGCGGCGAGCTAAAAGAGAGCGCGCAGTTATTTACCCAGAATAAATTGACAAGCAAAGAAGTATTTCGGCTGAACGTGATGTACCGCGCTCCAGATTATATGCCTGGAGATATCTTATCTGATGGAAAAAATGTTTTTGTTGTGACCTCTATGAAAAAAAACAAGATCATCGGCATTGATTTGATGTCACGGAAAAAAATCAATGTTGATCAGAAGGCTGAGGTTGAGAAACTTATCCCTGAGAAAACAACCATCAGCCGTGTCAAGCCAAGTGCAGAAGCTCTGGATCCTGAAACTTACCAGTCAATCGAGATTGAGAACCCTATCCGCGGACTTCGGTTAGGACAGGAAGTGGATATTGTCAAAGTTCAGGGGCATTTATATATGATTTCTATATAGAATAAATCCAAAGGTTTATAAATGGCGGAGGCTTGCTATTTAGAAAAGGGTTGATGGAATGAGATCGAGGTGTAGATCCATACTGATTTTGGTACTTTTCACTGTTCTGCTTAGTTTGTCAGTCTCAGCCTTCTCCTATAAGGACTTATTCACAGGGCTGTTCGGCATGACTGGCATGCAAGTAGTCAATACTAGTACTAATGTTTCTGTGAGTTCTCCTAATGCAACTACATATGTTAGCACAAGCCCTGCAACCACTGTCACTGCTTCACTCACAAACCCTAGAGCGTATTGGGTCCTTCCTGGAACGTTTGATCAGAGCAAATGCGGAAACGGACAGCAGGATCCTGGTGAGGAATGTGACGACGGCAACAATAACAATAATGACGGCTGTGATGCCAATTGTAAACTCGAATGCGGTAATGGAGTAATCACTCCTGGCGAACAGTGCGGCGAACCTGGACTGATATGTCCACCAATGATGGATTGTAATGCTTACAACTGTCAGTGTTATCCTCGCGTTCCTGAAGTAAAACAAACATGTTGTGATGGAGTTCTTACTCCCCCAGAAGAATGCGAGCATTCTGCAGGCGGATTCGCAGGACCGCCAATGTCAGTACCGCCATGCGCACCTTTCTTTACTCTGCAAGGAGGATTATACAGCAAAGTATTTTGCATAAATTGCGTCTGTCAGAATAAATTGCCGCCACCACCAGCTAACTATCCTCCGCATTGCGGAAATAATTTCCGTGAATCCGGAGCACCATATTACGAGCAGTGCGACGATGGCAACCAACTAAATGGAGACGGATGTACTTATCCAATGTGCTGGCTGGAATGGTGCGGCGACAATCTGATCCAACCAGGCGCACCTGTCTTAAACTTAATCGGTTCTTTCCCGCTGATGCGAGAACAGTGCGATCCGCCTGACGGAAATATCACATGTGATGATTACTGCCAGGTCATCGGACCTAATGGAGGAAGCGGTATCTGTGGAGATGGAGTAGTACAAACGCCGAATTTTGCTGGTTTTACAGAAGAGTGTGATCCTCCTAATAATGTAAATTGCTCAAATAATTGTACAAATATCACTGCTGCTGCAAATGTAACTTTCTGCGGTGACGGTACAGTGCAAAGTCCGAACTCTTTCGGAGGAAATGAACAGTGCGAACCGCCAAACACTGCGACGTGCGATGCAAACTGTCAGAATGTAAGTTTGCCAGTTCCACCACCAGTTCCACCAGGACCACCAACACCAGGACCGTCTGGAACAGGAATCTGCGGTGATATGTTGATACAATTACCAAATTCACAAGGAATATATGAACAGTGCGAACCGCCTAATACTACTGTATGTAATGCGACCTGCCAGTTGTTATTGCCAGGGCCGCCAGGAACTCCACCATTGCCTCCACCACCAGGAGGAGGGGTGCCAAGTCATTGTACAAATACAGTGTGGGATGGAGATGAATCTGATCTGAACTGCGGTGGATCGTGCCCTGCTTGTACACCACCTTTATCATGCTGGACCAATTCAGATTGTACTACAAACAATTGTGATTTCACAAATGCAATGACTCCATTGCCACTGAATCCTTTAACAGGACAGCCTTATACTATTGCTGAGATTCAGCTGCTTGCTGGACAGTCGTGGATCATACCTTATCAAGGGGTATGTGTTGTAGGAGTAACTCCATTGCCTGGAGCACCACCACCACTGCCAATACCAAGGATTGATATTAATTTCAACAATGGACAGGATTTCTATATTGACGACACTATATTCTGTTCAGCGAACTTGTTTGATCTGGAAGGAGATACAATCACATATGTCAATGCTGTTATCAGAGATTTCGGATTCTTCTACAATTACGGCTCTGACAATCTGATGACCAATGATTGTACTGTGCATACTCCATATAATGTGACCTGCACTTATTCAGTCGCAAACATCTTGGGACTGAAAGGATCGTGGGATTGTGATTATTTCTATGTAGATGACGCTAATTCAGTCAACATATCAGTAAGTGATACTGTTGACATGCTCAATACTCCGCCTCAGATATTCCCATCAGCCAACTCTATATCTGTGCCAGTCGGAACTTTGATCAACATTACAAATGTCGGAGTGGATCCTAATCTTGAGGATAATCTGACTTTCTCTGTGAATGCTGCAGTTGCAATGGGAACAATCGATTCCTCTACAGGAGATTATCTCTGGCAGACAGCTGCTGGGGATGAAGGAAATTATACTGTTGACTTTATTGTTGATGACGGCGAGGATACTGACTCAGCCTTAGTCTATATTGAAGTGACACCTGTAGGTGCTGGCGGTGTTGGAACCTGCGGCGATGGTACTGTGCAGGCACCGAATTCCAATGGAATAAATGAACAGTGTGAACCACCTGGAACAGCTACATGCGATGCAAGCTGCCAGACAATAACTTCTGGACAACAGCCTCCAACTGGTGGCGGCGGAAGCAGCGGCGGCGGCGGCGGCGGACATAGTGCCCGACGTGCTGATCTGTATAGAAGTTATTATGGTACGAATTTGACAGTTGAGACCGGCCCTTGCGAACCAATGTGGGAGTGTAAGGATTGGGGTGTATGCAAAGCAGATGGCAGCCAGTCACGTTACTGTGTAAATAATGCGCCTTGCCAAAGACTGAAAGCAAATCCTGAAGTCGGTCGTCTGAAGATTGAGTCTCGTTCCTGCGAGCATATGACATGCTTTGATGGTGTGATGAATCAAGGAGAAGAAGGTATTGACTGCGGTGGTCCTTGTGCTCAATGCCCAACATGCTATGATGGTTTCCTGAACCAGGGTGAGGAAGGTATTGACTGCGGCGGTCCGTGCGAACCTTGTGCCTTGCCTGAGGAGTTGTTCCCAGCTGAAGTCAAACGAGAGAGATTAGGATGGTTAAGCTTGTTGTTATTGCTGATTGTCATCGGTGCTATTGCTGGTGTCGGTCTTTACACTTATCTGCATCATAGGAACATTTCATTTGTACGAAAACCTACTGTCTTAGGACCTGGTCCTGGAAAACCTGTAACATTGAAAGTAGCGCCTAAACCAAAAGCGCCTATCATGCCTGCAGCACCAATGCCTACAAGCAATGTGAAGAAAGAGATCAATAAACTTATATCACAGACATACTTTGAGCTAGATAATAACAATATGCGTAGGGTTAGGGAACTGACAGAGAAGATAAACCAGTTGTATAAACAATTGCCTGCTGGCGAGAAAAAGGATGTTTACAACAATTACATGACATTATTCAAAGATATCAAGAAAAAACTATAAGATGAAATTCAAACGCGAATACGAACTTGCAATCTTTGCGACTATCATAGTTATATCTATAATCTTCTCGCTTTACTATGCTGGTTTTACTGGCGAGTTGCCTACTGGAGCACTTTTTGGTGACCCGGACTTCGACGGAATCTCTGCTCAAGTTGCAACAGCATGTGCAGCTTTGGCATGCCCACTTTGCGCACCGCCATATCCTCCTGGTGTTGATACTGATGGAAATGGTATTCCTGATAATGGGTGTGCAGCTGGGAGTTGTCAAGTTGCTGCAGGAATCGGGTGCCCAGAAATCCCGCCGGGGGATAATGATGCTGATTTCGCACCAACACAAATAGAAGTTGATGCATATGCAAGTTTTCTTATTGCGACAAATCCCGGAGCAACTTATGTCAATTGTGGATTGACAGGAGCTACTGCTACAACTTGGGATTATAATTGTTTCAGCAGTGATGGTTTCTCTTATGATCCTATTAGTTTGGCAGCAGTATTTTCTGGTTCAGCGATTTGTTCGGCAGCCCCGACTGGCCCAACGACATTTCAAGTTGCCTGTGCTTGTCCGGCTGGATTATTATCGCCTCTTCCTTTTAGTTGGAATGTTCCGATAGGTGATAGTCCTGTTCCCGGACTTTTAGATAATCGGATTGGCCCACCTGGCGTTGGATATGCTGTATCTTCAGATGACCCTACTACTTATGGCACAGCCCTTTCAGGCTCTGGAACTTGTCCAGCTACTGCAACACCAGAACCAGAAGTAATATACACTGGTGGGGGCGGAGGATGTCCTCAGCCAGAATTGATGACTCCAGAAGTAATGAAAATAACACGTGGGACTGATACTGTGGAAGCTATTGTTGCAGTCAGACATATTGAAATATTTAGAAATGCCGGAGAAAATGCAAGAGTAAGCGTCACTTATCCATAAGACGGACAAGTGAAGGTGAAAGATAATACTTATCTTGGCCAGCAAGAACTGGTCCCTCGAATCCCAACGCATCCAAATACTCCAGGAATCTTCAAAATTATATTCAATGTTAAGCCAGATGGAACTACTTACTTTGGACCTATTGATTTTTATGTCAAATTTGGAAACCATCCAAATGCCTGCTTTCGAAAAATATATACTGAAGAAATTCCAGGAGCAATTTTTGAACAGCCACTTCCACCATGCACACAACAACAGATTGTAAATAGTGTTGAAGTCACTGCCGATAATGTAGCTGTTGATGGTGATTTGTTTTCATTTAATCTAAATGCTGAATTTACTCCGCCTGAGGATTGTATGTATACTGGAGCTGGAGATGTAACATTGACAACTTATCAAATAGTTGGTCCAGACGGTGTTTATTCAATGGATGATAAAAATGCAAACGGTGGAAAACTTGGATCTGATGGTTTTGTCAGTGGAGGAGGAATAAGATCTTATTTCCCTGACGGAGATGGAGCTGAACCTGGAGGGCCAGTGCCACCGTTACCTCCGGATTCTGGAGAACCTGATAAACTAGGTATTTCGATAACTGTAGATGGATTTATTGATGGGATATATCCTTTCACTACTCCGGTAGTTATTACATTCCCAATCCCACGTATCACAACAACAGGAGTTCCGACAACAATCATTGATATTCCTGATAAAGATATAATTAATTACTTTGATATCCCGCCTGGCGATGTTCCGCCTGATTATACAAAAATACCAGAACCGATTCCAAATCCAATACCAATGCCAGATCCAACACCATTCCCAGATCCAATTCCGGATGTAATAGAAAGAATATTTTTCCCAGGTCCAACAGGAAAGTATCTAAAGCATTATGTTGATACTACCCAGCTTGGAGAGGTAAGCACTGATGAAGGGAAGAAGCTCGATGAGACAAAAGCTTTCCAGCTTACAAACGGAGTAGCAAACGGACGCGTAGAAGTTATCAGTCCTTGGGGAGGAAGAGATACAGTTGTCAGATTATTCCTTGAAACAGGCGGAGAAGAAGTTCCTGCATTGAGATCTGTTATTTTAAAGAATAAAGCAGTTCCAGATCTAAAAGTGTTTACAAAAGAGGCCCTTCCATTAGGCCAGTTCACAGTTGGAGGCTGGGGAAGCAATATCGCTCTGAGAACCAATACAGATGGCGGAGCGTTCTACCAGATGGATTACAACAGTCTGAAAGATGGGCAATATTCATTGATTGCTGTATCTGGAAACATGGTAAAGATGTTTTATTTTGAGATTGCTAATGGACAAATCATATTCCTTAAAGTTCCTCCAAAGAAATTGATTGCTAACTTGAAACTGATTGCACGAGAACTTGGTGTTCCTGTATCAATCCAGCGTCTTGGAGAGGATGAAGTTATATTATACTACAAAGATCAGAAATGGAACAATGAGGCTGGACAGCAGACAAAAATTCCAGAGGACTTGACATAAAATGGCAAAGAAAACAAAGAAGAGGCCAAAGGCAAAATCCCAGAAGGAGATAAGCAAGACAAAGATAGAGATACTTGCAGGTTATGTGCGTGACCTGCATAAAAGCGGTTATACTAATGACGAAATCAAAGCCTCTCTTAAAAGAAATGGTGCTTCTCCTGCACTGATATCAGCTGCGATGAGGACAGCCAAGAGCGGAAAATCAATACGGCCAAGACTTCCGACTCTGAAACCTAAGAAAATTCCTAAGAAAAAGCCTGCTAAAAAGAAGCCGTTGTTCAAGAAGAAGAAAAAGATCATCAAGGAAGTAAAGAAGAAAAAGGCTGCGAAGTTCAAGGTCATCCAGCCAAAGACAAAGAAAACCTTCAAGAAGAGAAAGTTAAAGCCGTTCATACTTTTTATGATCATATTCCTTATAATAATCGCAGCAGTCGGTGTTTTGGCAATGCCAAAGAACTGCGGCCAGGACCTGGCATGTTTTGTTGAAAAAGCCAACAAATGTGATGGAGCAAAGTATTTTGCCAATATCGACAATGCTGAAGTCAAGTTCACAACACACGGATGCAGTATAGAGAAGAAAATAATCGAAGTCTCACGTGATGAGCCTAAGGATGTGAGGAATATCTTCACAGGTATGGCAATGGTATGTAAATATGAACGAGGACAGTTCAGCACACAATATACTGATGGGATCTCCGGAGGTATTGATACCTGTTCTGGAGAACTGGCAAACGTGATAGATAAGTTAACAACTGTTAAAGAAATCTCAGGTTAAAATGGATCATAGAGCATTAGTTTTTTTAATTGTGGCGATTGTTGTTTTTACTCTAGTCCATACTTTTATCTTTGTCACTGATATTTCTGCACCAACAGGTGCTGCGTATTCTGGGTTTGTCAATGACAGATTGATAAGCATATCTGCGCCTGATATGTATGGTTTATCTACTATAACCGGGCAGGCTGGAGCTGTAGAGCCTTATGCAAAGGTTATTATAACTAATCTGCAGAACAGGGAGCAAGTCTATACATATGCTGACGAAGCCGGAAGCTTCCAGATGGAGATGATCGCTTCTGGATTAGATTATCTAAGAATAGAAACAGAATAAAAAAAAGAATTCTGAAAAAATTATGTATCTGTTAACGGTGCTGGCGAAGCACTGGTTGTTATATCTGTAGGTCCTCCAGGTGGCATTGAAGTTATCTTAATGCTCAAAACATCCATCGGACGTGCGTCTGTAGCTGTCACTAAGACGCTTCCTTCAAAATTAGCAGTTGCACTATAAGTCTGGCCAGTGTTTGTATTTGTTATCAGTATTCCTGTTCCCGGAGGGAAACATTTAGCTTCTCCTACAATGTCTCCTACTGAGTTAACGCAGATCTCTGCTGTTGTGTATGGAGAACATAATGAGCAAGTCTCGACTTCTTCTGGAACAGCAGGCTCTTCCTCCTCTTCTTCTTCTTCGGGAGGCACTGTAGTTTCGGGTCCTGCACACTGGCATTTCTCATAATCCCAGCCTTCATAGCAAAGTACTCCCTCTGGAGGTTCGCATACACCGTCTGTCACTCCAGGTTCCTCTGGAGTTGGTTTCTTTGGAGTAGGTGTCTTTGGTGTAGGAGTTTTTGGTGTTGGCGCAGGTTCCTCTGCTGTTGGAGCTTCTTCTGGTTCCCTTTCTGGAGCCTGTAGTATTGCTTTAATCTCTGCATTCAATCTGATTGGATTTTGTATGCTGTCCGGAACTTTAATTAGGACATATTCTTTTATCTCAGGGCTTGTCTGGACCCCAAAACCTAACCAATATCCTTGTGGAAATGGGAAAGTTGTTGG
>JAHWHI010000058.1 GCA_019323355.1 Candidatus Woesearchaeota archaeon
GGAAAATACAAAGCGTGCGGAGAGGGAAGCTATGGCTGCGGAAAAGCAAAAGAGATGCGCGAGATGTTCGAAGAAGTGAGAAAAGATGCATGACTATCCTGGAAAACTGATTGTCTTTGACGGACCAGACGGCGGTGGAAAAACAACACAGTGTCGTCTGGCATTGGATTACCTCAAGACTAAAGGAAGAACAGTCCACTATCTGCGCGAGCCAGGCGGGACAAAAATAGGAGAAGAGGTTCGTAGAATCTTGCTCGATCCAAAGCATGAAGATATGACTCCAGAGGCAGAGCTTCTGCTTTACCAGGCTTCACGGACACAGTTGGTGCAGACTGTTGTTATCCCTGCATTAAAAGAAGGGGACGACGTGCTTCTGGATAGATTTTTCTCTGCAACATTTGCATACCAAATTATCGCAGGAAATCTTCCAAGAGAACAAGGAATGACAGTGATAGAATTTGCAACACTTGGTTTGAAACCGGATCTAACATGCGTATTCGACCTTCCTCCAGAAGTTGGACTCGCACGTGGAGGCGCAAGAGGAGCACTAGATAGAATAGAACAAAAAGATTTAGAATATCACATAAAAGTCAGAGACGGTTTTCTAGAATATGCAAGATTAAATCCACAAAGCACAGTAGTGATAGATGCGGCAAAAACAATCGAGGAAATACACATAGACATCAAAAAGATTCTTGAAGAACGAGTGTTAAGTTAAACTATTTTTATTTTTCTTTTTCAATCATGAACTTCTCTTCCATGATAAGACTTTTCCATTCCCAATTCTTCATCCAGTTCTTTTGCAATCTTTGTCATGTTGTCAAACACACGCTCTGAATCTTTCTTAATCTCTGCAATAAGATCTTCTAGATTTGAAGCGCGAAGAATATACTTGCTATCTTCAATAATTACAAGTCCTGACGCAATAAGATTAGTAAGATGATGAACAACAGTGCCTCTTGAAAGCCCTGCTCTGAACGCGATTTCATCGCTTGATAGAGGTTTTCCTAGTTTTGCAGCTTTGAGCAATTCGATAAAAACCCTAAAACAGCTTGAATTCTTGTCTCGGGGAGAAAAAAGCCCCAGACTCTCGCAAAACCACTGTAAATCCTTGTTTATCTGTTTTTGAGCTGGTTTTCTTATTTTTACAATTGTAACTCTATGGAATTCGCGTATCATGACATTAGGTAAATGCATAAGATTTATATATTTTGTTGTTTTTACCCCATTTTAGTTGATTTAAAGTCAACGAATTTGGGTATTATGGGTGAAAAAATGGCTAAAACAGAAAAGAAAGAAGAGGTCAAGAAGCCTAAGCAAGAAGACAAAGAGCTATTACATACACTGCAGAGGGTCCAGGCTGATTTTGAAAACTACAAGAAACGTGTTGAAAAAGAGATGCTAGAGTTTCGTGTTTTTGCAAATGCGAACCTGATTGAAAACCTGCTTCCTGTTTTAGACAACTTCGATCTTGCAATGAAAGCAGAGCAGAATCATGAAGATTTTGTAAAAGGCGTACAGCTTATTTTTGCTGAACTAACAAAAGTCATGAAAGATGCAGGATTAAAAGAGATGGAAGCAAAAGAAAAATTTGATCCGTGCTTTCATGAAGCAATGATGACTGGCCAGGATGAGTCAAAAGAAGATAATGCGATCATAGAAGTTTTCCAGAAAGGTTACATGCTTGGTGACAAAGTTCTCCGCCATGCAAAAGTCAAGGTCAACAAACTAGGGTGATATGATGATAATAACAAAAGATACAAAGAAACCAGCATTGATAAGAAATGCTGAGTGCAAGGCATGCGGCAACTGCTGCAGGCACGGTGCAGGGATCGTGCTTCCGAATGAGATCCCCCGCCTCGCAAATCATATGCGGATGTCAAAGCAAAAGTTCATTGACAAATATCTTGTCGAGACAGACCTGTTCCACACTAATGTTCATAAATTCAAGCAGGAAAAAAACAGCGATCTTCCGTCAGGAAGCTGTGTTTTTTTCAGCAATGGCAAATGCAAGATCCATCTTGTGAAACCCTTGTTTTGCAAGATAACAACATGCGCTTCGCACGGCGACGAGGCTGTCATCTGGTATTATCTGAATTATCTTGTCAATCCAGACGACCCCCAGTCGATACGTGAATGGGCGCAGCATCTTACTGTCGGAAGGAATATTCCTGGCGGAGAGCTGAAGGATCTTGTGCCAGACAGGAGCAAGCTAAAAAATATGTTAGATTATAAAATCTAGATGGAGGGTATTGAAAATGGCTGAAGTAACAGGTAGAACAATTGGTATTGATTTAGGTACAACATTCTCTGCAGTCGCAGTGATGGAGGCTGGAAAAGCAACTATCATTACAAATGCAGAAGGGCAGAGGACAACACCGTCTGTTGTCCATATCAAAGGAAACGAAAGGATCGTCGGTCAGCTGGCAAGAAACCAGGCAATAATCGATCCCCAGCACAATGTTAGAAGCATCAAGAGGCATATGGGCGATCAAAACTATAAAGTAGAGATCGACGGAAAAAATTATACTCCCCAAGAGATATCTGCAATGATTCTTCAGAAACTGAAAGCAGATGCAGAAGCATATCTTGGCGGGCCTGTTAAGAACGCAGTGATCACTGTCCCTGCTTATTTCAATGATTCGCAGAGACAGGCTACAAAAGATGCTGGTGAAATAGCAGGACTTAATGTTCTAAGGATCATCAACGAACCGACAGCAGCGTCACTAGCTTACGGATTGGATAAGAGCAATGCGCACAATATATTGGTCTTCGACTTTGGCGGCGGAACATTCGACGTCTCTGTCCTGGAACTTGGCGACGGTGTATTTGAAGTAAAGGCTACGAGCGGAGACAATATGCTCGGCGGAGATGATATTGACGAAATTATCATAGACTGGATGGCTGCAGAGTTCAAGAAACAGAACGGGATAGATCTTCGTTCTGATGCTTCTGCAAAGCAGAGACTGAAAGAAGCAGCAGAAAAGACAAAGATCGAGCTTTCAACAAAACAGAAAGCAGACATCAACATTCCGTACGTCACTGCTGATGCATCCGGGCCAAAGCACCTTGTCATGGACCTGACACGCGCAAAGTTCGAAGAACTTATCGAAGGGATCATGACACGATTGGAAGGTCCTACAAAACAGGCATTAAGGGATGCAAAGATCGACAAGCCAGACAAGGTAATTCTTGTCGGAGGTTCGACACGGATCCCTGCTGTCCAGAAGATGGTAAAAGACATCACTGGATTAGACGGAGATAAGTCAGTCAATCCTGACGAAGCTGTTGCGCTTGGTGCAGCGATCCAGGCAGGTGTTCTTGCAGGAGAAGTCAAAGACATCCTATTGCTTGACGTGACACCATTATCTCTCGGAATCGAGACTCTTGGAGGGGTATTCACAAAACTTATCGAGAGGAACACAACAATCCCTACTAAAAAATCTCAGGTTTTCTCCACTGCATCTGACAACCAGACTGCAGTAACTATTCGGGTATTCCAAGGCGAGCGGACAATGGCAGCTGGAAACAAGCTGTTAGGACAGTTCGATCTAGTTGGGATACCTCCTGCACCCCGAGGAATCCCGCAGATTGAAGTTACATTCGACATCGACGCGAACGGGATAGTCAATGTAAATGCAAAAGACAAAGGGACAGGAAAAGAGCAGAGCATAAAGATCACTGGCTCAGGCAATCTTGGGAAAGATGATATCGAGCGTATGAGAAAAGAGGCAGAAGCGCATGCTGCAGAAGACGAGAAGCTCAAGGAAAAAGTTGAGACAGAGAATATGGCAGACACAGTGATCAGACAGGGGAAGAAAGCTCTTGAAGATTATGGAGATAAGATCGACAAGCCTCTGAAAGAAAAAATCGAAAAAGAGATAAAGGAGCTTGAAGATGTCAAAACAAAAGGAGATCATGAAGCCCTGAAAAAGAAACTTGACGAAGTCAACAAAGTCATGCAGGAGATCGGCACGCAGATGTATCAGCAGGCTGCTGCACAGCAGGCGCAGCAACAGGGCGCTGGCGAAGAAAAACAAAAAGATGAGAATGTAGTCGATGCAGATTTCAAGGAGGAGAAATAAAATGGAAGATCAGAAACAAGAGAAAGACGGCAAAGAGGGAAAGCCTAAAAAACAGCTGTTGCTTCGTGCAGTATATTCAGACACTGGCCAGGGTATGCGGCTTGACGTGCAGAAATCAATGATGACCCCGCAGGAAGCGATCGGAATCTTAGAGATTGCAAAAAACCAGCTGATGAAGGAACTGTCACACAACCAAATGACAGTCCGACAGGAAGGCCAAGACTCACAGTGAATTCAATATGACTAAATTAGAAACCATAAACCAGCGATTGATAGATCGATTTTTGGATTTTATTAAATCTCTTTCTGAGAAAGAAAATATAGCGATATACCACGACACAGATCCAGACGGAATCTGTGCTGGAACGCTGATGTTCAATGCATTAGAAAAATTAGGTCTGAAAACAGCAATCTTTGAAGGCTTTGATCACGGAGACCCAAACATGGTTGAGGACGTTCTCATGAAAGTTAAGGAAAGTGATATCAATGTGATCATGTTCCTAGATCTTTTGGCTGACAGGCATCCTGAAAAGATCAAAGAAGTTGAAAAATACGCGCACGTTATACTGATAGACCACCACCCTATCGAGAACGATGTTTCTTCTGAAAAGACTATCTTTATCAAACCGCAAATATTTGTCAAGGGAATTATTCCTTCAAGATATTGCACCACCAAACTTGTCTATGATTTCATGTCAAAGCTTGTGGATTTATCTGATTTTGACTGGCTCTGCGGTGTAGGGATCATAGCTGATTTCGCATTCGATGCATGGCCAGAGTTTCTTGATGGTTTGTATGAAAAATATAATATTGAAAAGAAAAAAAATCATATTGATTCAAGATTCGGAACCCTTGTCAAACTGATTGTTGCCGCAAACACAATCAGTTTCGACGAGGTGGAGAAAGCTGCTGTGAAAGTTGTTGAGAGTAAAACAATGGATGAAGCAATCGAGAAACTTAAAGAGTATAATATTGTTGAAGAGGAAATCCAAAGGATCATGGACAATCCTAAGGAAGGCGCTGAGGAATTTCCTGATAAAAACATGGCAATAATAAACATCAAATCAAAGTATTATATTAATTCTATAATCGCGACAAGAATAAGCCTTACCTATCCAGATAAGATCTTTTTTGTTGTCCAGGCTGATAAGAGCGATCCTGAAAGGTTTGCTGTAAGCGGACGCTGTCAGAGCAAAAGAGTGCATCTTGGAAGGCTGATGCGTGACGCAATCCAAGGTTTTGAAGAAGCTTCAGCAGGAGGGCATGCTCCAGCATCAGGAGCAAACCTTAAAAAATCTGATTACGAAGAATTCAAGAAAAGAATTATAGAATTTGTAGATAAAGAAGAATACAAAAATGGCTGACAAAGATTATTACGAGATACTGGGAGTTTCTAAAGACGCGACTAAAGAGGAGATTAAGAAGGCTTATAAGAAATTAGCAAAAAAATATCACCCCGACATAAATAAAGAGCCTGATGCAGAAGCAAAGTTCAAAGAAATCAATGAAGCAGCTTCTGTCCTTGCAGACGATAAGAAACGTGAGCAGTACGATCGTTTCGGAACTGCAGAAGGGATGGGAGGTTTTGACTTTTCAGGCTTTGATTTCCGGAACATGGGCGGACAGGGTTTTGGCGGTGTGTTCGACGAGATATTCGAGATGTTCGGCGGAGGTTTCAACCCGTTCAACCGTGGAAGAAGAGGGCGTGCTGTCTATCGAGGAGCAGACCTTCGTTATGATCTGACACTTGATCTGGAGGATGTTACAACAGATACTGAAAAAAAGATACAGCTTGCACATCATGTTACTTGCGACCACTGCAAAGGAAGCGGTGCTGAAAACCTTAAAGCGATAAAACAATGTCCTGACTGCGGCGGTGCTGGTGTTGTCCAGAAATCTGCGCGCACACCATTCGGAATGTTTGCCACAACCACCACCTGCAGAAAATGCAATGGAAAAGGCGAATATATCTCTGATCCATGTCTGGAATGCAAAGGACAGGGACGTGTAGAAGAGGAATCAAAGATCACTGTCAAGATTCCAGCAGGCGTGCACAACGGAATGCAGCTGCGTGTTGCAGGAAAAGGCGATGCCGGACCAAATGGAGGGCCTGCAGGAGATCTTTATGTCTTTATTCGTGTCAAAGAGCATAAGATTTTCGAAAGGCGTGATGATGACCTTTACTGTACAATTCCGATCTCTTTTATCACAGCCTCTCTTGGCGGAGAGATCGAAGTGCCGACAATCTCTGGCAGGGCAAAGCTGAAAATCCCAGCTGGGACCCAGTCTGAGACAATGTTCAAGATGCGCGGCAAGGGACTTCCAGATATCAGAAGAAGTGGGCACGGAGACCAGTTTGTCAAAGTGCTTATCGAAGTGCCGAAAAAGCTTAATGCCAAACAGAAGAAGCTTCTGAAAGAACTTGAAAAGAGCTTTGGAAAGAAGAAATTCAGCCTATTCTAACTTTATAAGTAAAAGCACATAACCTTTATAAATAGCTGAAGACCGGTTGTCCCCATATGAGGACTAATCTTCCCCCTAAAAGCGCCTTTGAAGGTCCAGACACAATTGGTTCAGTTAGTCCTGATAATAGTTCTAATGAAGGTTTTGAGCAGGTTAGGAATGAGATTTCTGATAAAGACGGTTATGTAAAGATCTGCGATCCAGGCACAACAGATACAAGAAGGCAATTGAGATGTTTCAAACTCACCTCTGGATTAGGCAAAGGCGGACAGGCATGGACATTCCGTGGAAGAAGAGATCCAGACAAAGAGAACAGGGACACAATCTGCCAAGCCTACAAATTTGCGCGTGGCCAGCAATTGGCAGAGAACAATGGCAAAGGTTTCACTAACATTGACAATTATTTCAAAAAAGCACGAAGAGAAGCTCTTGAGATATTAAGCAAAAAAAACGGAACAAAAGAGCTGAAATCAAGATTAGAAGATATCTTAAAACAAAAAAGCAATGTCTGTATCAGAGTTACTGAAAAAATCATAGACCAGAATGCCCGTCAGAGAATCGACCGTGAGATTACAGCTGCAGGTATGTCTGGACCGAATATAATTCCAATCTACAATCTAGGTACAATCAACGGCAGGTTTGTTTTTGTAATGCCATTGGTCAAGAACGCTTCAGAGCCTTACGGCTTTGGCATTGACCAGATATTAGAAGGATTTTCAGATGTTGCTAAAGCTCTGGCATACATGCACGACAGAGGCATGATCCACAGGGATGTAAAACCAGAGAACATGCTGTTCATCACATCTTCAAACAGTGAAAAAGTAAAAGGATATCTTATTGACTATGGTCTTATGAAGATTATCGGAGACGAAGAGAAAAGAGGGACTTTGACAAATTCCTCGATGATAGCAGGGACAATCCCATTCTGCTCTCCAGAACAGGCAGTGGCACTGAGAAAAGCTGACGGACAGAGCGACATATATTCTTTTGGCGCTGCATTGTACCAGGTCCTGACCTGGGAGGATCCTAATCCGATAGATCCAAGAAAACATTTTGACATTGATGAAGCGACAATGGAATACCACCGTAATCTTATTACAAAATATAGAGGGGATGTAGGGGACAGGCCAACAAGACCTCTTAACATAAACAGAAACGTAACATTAAGGGAATTGTTCGGGACTTCTGTCAGGACACCTGACCATGGAAGCAACAGGCCAGACGAGATCACTCAAGAAGATATCGAAGACCATAATATCAGTTTTTGCAGCAGATTAAGAAGATTATATCTAAGGATAAGGCATAACCGAAAGCATCATAACCTAGAAGAAAAACTAAAGCATCTTGAACTTGCAGTTGCTGCAATGCTTCATCCTGGCGAGAGAGACCAGATCCCGGATATTTATACAAGATATTTCAGATATACCAGCATGACACAGGTAATCGAGGATCTTGACAGTATTCGGGAAGGAAAGAAACCTGTCCATGCCTACGAGATTGTCAGGGAAAAATTCAAGACAACAAAAAGAAGCGCACGGGAAAAATACATACACCAAGCATTTTCAGACTACTGCCCGTACTCAGAAAGAGCTGTGCGTGGATTGAGCAATCCTGCCTGGTATACTAAAGCAGCCAGTTTCCTTGGATCAGCTGCCGCAGGAGGACTGCTTGGAACTGTTGCTGACCAATACCTTCATCTAGGAGAGAAATTGCAGCCTATTTTTAATACAGTCTATGAATTCTTATCTACTATATAGTAGTTTTTTGGGTAAACTTTATATATTCCCAAGCCCTTATAAGATATGAAATTGAGCTTTATGGCACTTACGGGGGTTTATCAGATGAAGAAGAAATGTCTTAGATGTGGGGTTGGACTCGAATCATATTCACCGATGAGAAAATGGTGTTTTGATTGCAGGAAAGTTGTTTCTCTAGAGCAAGCAAAAACACGAAAGATTGCACGTATGAGATTAAAGAAGCAAAAAAATTAATCCTTTTTCTTTGGCCTTGTTATCATTAAATCAGCAAGATAGCTATTACGACCGATAACGAATGGGGGAGACCTTCTAAAATCGATTTCAATATTTCTTCCGAACCACATTCTCGCTTTTGCCATCTTGATACTTTCTTCTACTGCATCAACATAGTTCTTTTTTTCAAGCACCTGATAGATCGCCTGAAAAATCTCACGGTCATTATGTCTTCTCAAAAAATCAAAAGTTCTTACAGGACTTCCGGTATTTTTGTAAAGGATGATATGGTAGATTACCCGGCCTATGATATACTCTAGCTTATCCCCAAGCCCTTTCTCTTTCAGATATCCATGTTCATCATTATAAAATTCTTCAAAAGTTTGGAATCGTTTCAGATATACTATTGTCCCACGAGATAGTCTTACATCTTCCCATATATCTTCTGCTATCTCGCCTAGACGGTATACATTACAGAAATAGTCTGCAACAAGATGCTGGTGTGACACTGCAACAGCCTCCATCCTGCATCTTCTAGACCAGTCAAAAGCATAATCCCATTTTGAGTAGTGGTGATCTTTCCTGTGCCCATCTTCGTGGGCAAGCGTGCTCAACGAGAGCTTTGAATTTTTAACTAGCAAGTAAGGTGAGAAATAAATTCCACTCCAGTTATATAGGCGAAGAAACGGATAATCTAGAGCTCTGTCTTTGATAATGTCAAAATCAAATTCAGGACCTGTTCCAGAAATCTCATCAAAAATTTCAAATATTGGTTCAAGCTGATCTTCAGCATCTACATAAGATTTAGTGCTGGATAGCATGCAAAGCCTGTCAATATCCTTTATCTTTTTTTTATCTTCTTCAACCTCAGTTTTAGGCCTTTCTCTGTAGAATGGAACTGAAAACTCGCACCGAGATTCCACTCGGATGACCGTACTTTTAGAATCCTTCTTTTTTTGGGAAGCATCAGCCTCTCGCTCAGCTTCTTTCAAAGGCTCTATCGGCATCTCTGTTGACATGCAGCCGCTGAACCAGAATGAAAGACCGAGTGCAAAAAGTCCTAGAGTTCTACGCATGGGAATCGACCAAGACCTAAGAATGGTGACTTTGTATATAAAAGTTGAGGAAGAATTCAAAGGCAATAAAGGAGAACCCAGGAAGGCATTTTCGGGGGAAGAATGAAAAGGCTCCTAGGTCCTCTTTTATTAGTATAAAAAATAGGCCCAGGCAGGAATTTCGGGGGTTGGGGAAAGAAATTGTGTCCCAGGCCTCTTTTTAGTATTACTTACTAGTAGTAAGATAGAACTTCTATTTAAATCTTTCGGTTCTTGTGTCCCTACAGAGTGATAACGATAATTCGCCAAATTAAACGCTTTTTAACGCCAGGAAATACAAAAAAAGCAGAAATCCTCCTATTTTAGGAAATTAAAGCTGTTTTTCTTTTTTAAATTCCTTTAAATAGTGCAATCCAATTATATGAGCTGAACATCCAAAGAATATTTTATTCAGCTCTAGGAGTTTGCTAGCAGTAAATGCAAATTCTGAATTTTTAAGAAGGGCAAAGCCTTTCTTGTCAATAAGTTCACGCTTGTTGATTATCGTAACACTTGCATCTGGATCTTTTTTGTGATACGCCACATATAGTTTTTCAAACTGTTCAGAGATCTCTCTTGAAAAATCCACAAGTTGTTTGCTCGGTTTAATTCTATTTTTTTGCAAGTATTGGTATATGTCCCGGATTATAGGAAGCAAATATACTAGTTTCAGATGAACACTATATTCAAGGCAGGATGTCCTGACGTCAAGGAAACTGTGTTTGTTGATCAGCCTTCTGCAGAAGTCTGTTATCTTAAGTACGTTTTCATTCAGCTCGAGGACCAGGTCCATATTGGGAAAATTACCCGCGTCCATATCAGAGCAAAGCACTTCGAATGCAGATTTTATGTTATGCCAGGCCCTCTTCTTGATGCTTTCATACTCCTCCACAGAAGATTTTATCACAGATTTCAGAAGGCACGTATTCTTTGCCAGCGATACAATCTCAAAACCGATCATGTGTTGTAGCTGTTCCTTGATAAGTTTTAATTGTGCTGGTCCTTCAAATTTTATGGTTATTTCATCATAGCCAAGCTTGTAGGCATTACCTAATAGAGCACGAGCATTCCTCCTTGATTCTGGCTGGATATTAATATCTATCTTTTCAATTGAATCTGAAAGCTCTCCTTTGCTAAGTGCCAGAACTGAATCTTTCGGAGTTATGACTATCTCATCACCTTTCTTGAGTCCCTGCGCCTTAACCCATTTGGCAGGCAGGCTGACCATAAGGGTCTTCTCTCCATGCTTGACAAGTTTACGTCTCATTATAAAAGGGTATACATATTTAAGAATATATAAAATTTACGGATTTGTATACAGTTTACACATAATGTTTATAAAATGACTCTTAGGAGTAAACTACTAGAGGGTGATGATAAACGGAGGGATTAGAATAAAATGGCTACCGGAAGAACAGGATTGAAAATATCATTATGTTTCCTAGCTTCTGCAGGTGTTGCAGGCGGACTGGCATATTTGATAGGAAATACAGACCTTGCTGATGTTGTAAGAGAAATTGGAAACCTAGATGCTGTTTTTGTAAAAAGAGCTCTCGGGGCCTATGCAGTTGGAGGCGGACTGGCAGGCGCTGTCACAGTACCGTACTATGCAATAAAAGCTGGATACGAAGGCGTCTTTGGAACAAACAATTGTAACAGGTGAACAAAAATGAAACTATACGAAACCTACCAAACAGTAAAAGATTATGCATCTCTAGCAAGAGATTTTGTTAGCTTAAGACCAAGACTAGGAACACCTAGATTCCTAATGACAGCAGGAGCTTGCCTTTTAGGAGCAGCATTGCTTTACGGCTGTGCAAAAGAACCAACTCCAGAAGAAGTTGCTCAGGCTGTTCAGCAAGATGTTGAAAGAAACAACAAAGAAGTGAAAACACTGACAGATCAGATCGATGAAACAATGAAAGCTCTTGAAGAAGCAACTGAAGCTGAGAGAGAATGGCAGAGAGAATTTGCAAAGGCAAAAGCAGAAGACGAAATGACAGATGAAGCAATCCTTAGAGGATACGGTCTAAGTTCTAAAGAAGGCAACGATGGCTGGAAACCAGACAACGAACAAAAGAAAGCTGCTTTCGAGAGATGGTTGAAAGAAAGAAGCACAGACAAAAAGGAGTAAAAATGAAAACAGATAGAGATTATGAATGCAAACTGACACGGATCGATTACTTTGATCTTCAGTATGCTCCAAGATTAGAAGAATTAGAAGGAGATAATGACGATTCAAAATCAACTATAACTATAGAATGGTTAATTAAAGAATTTCACACTGATGATTTCTTGGAACGATGTGGAAGAAAATTTGGTATAAAACCAGAGCACATAATCGCAAGAATCAGAGAGCACACAAGAGAATGTAGCTCATGTGAGATTATCTATTCTAGAGCGTATAAAGAAGCAAATAAAGACAAACAATGGATTAAAAAAGAGTTCAAAAAAGCAGAAATGAGAAAAAAAGCAACTGGAGAGGGTATCTAAAACTCACAAAGACCGATAGATGAAAACAATCGGAGGATAAAAAATGGACACGTATGAAGTTGTATATCAAACAGAAAGAAGAGAAGTACCAGATGAAAGAACTAGAAAGCAAATGGATCGAAACGGTGAAAATATTGCAGGATTTGAAAAATTTCAAAGATTAGAACCTTATGTACATCCTGCACAAGAAGAACACACACTCTATTTTCAAGTTATGAAGATAACAAACACAGAAGATGGAAAGACTGAAACAGGACTTGCCTTGCAATTAGTAAGAGAATTCCCTGTACAAGGAAAACCAACTCCATTCATACAGCAAAGTGGAAAAATCTACCGACACATCAGTGTAGACGATCTGATCGAGGCTGCAGATACTTGTTATGATAGTGTCGATGTAGGAGCTAGACTACTAGATAACTTAGATGTAGAAGAACGAGCTACAGAGATGAAGCTTGAGAGAAAGAGAGAAAGAGAAGACAAAAAGTTCGCAGAATCAGAACCATTTCCGCCATACGCAGAACCAGAAGCATCTGACTACGACGCTCCAGCAGCAGTTGAAGAAGGTCTTTTCGCAGGAATGAATGATGAAGAGATTGAAGAAGCTCTAGAAGGAGAAGATGTTCAAGAAATTCCAGCAGGAGCTATTGACTGGGTGGACAAAGAAGGAGAACAAGAAGAATAAATTCGCATCTCACGATGCATTTTTTATTTCTCTTTTTCTAGAATAACCAGAACGCAAAGGCACCCACGCCGCTTAGCATGAAGCTCAGCAGGAATTCGCCTGTCAGCAAGAACACAAGAAGCACAAGAATCCTGCCCACGCAAAGTGCCATCTCTCTAAAGACTAATTTCTCCATAAGATTCTCCTGAAACTCTTCGTAGACCAATGCATGCGAAGGAACTTCGACCATGGTAAATACCATGCTGGCGAACATTGTCACTCCAAAGACTTGTCCAACAGTCTCTACAAAATGCCTGACAAACCAGGACATTGAATAAAGTGAAGATCCAATCTTAAGGAAATGCCTCTTGTTGTATCTGTCGCTCATCTTTCCGACAATGAATGTGACAAATGCTGTTCCAGCACCTGCAAGAGAACCAAGGAATCCTAATGAAGTATAAGTATTGAGTATAAAGAAGATAAACAGCGGCCATAGCACACCGCCAGCCATTGTGTGCACCCCGTATCCAATGAATGCGATGCTATTTTTCATATTTTTCCTGGAAAATACATGTCTGAAAGATATTTCTGCAGGCTCGTGTCTTTCTTTTGTAAAAAAGAGAAAAGTCGCAGACGCAATAAGAAGTATGCTTGCAATGATGAACACAACACTGAATCCAGCAGTATCAATCAAAATCCCTCCTACGAGCGGACCGCAGAGAACAGCAAGAGAAGAGTAACCGATCCATTTGCCTGTCTCAGAACCGCGTTTTCCAGTCTCACTCACCCGCGCGAACTCTACATGAAATGATATCCAGAACAGTGCGCTTGCAACTCCAAAAAATATTGGGACAAACAAGTAAGATATAGCAAGCACTTTTAGACTATAAAGCAGAAGATAAAACGTGATATACAATGGACAGCTCAATAAGATTGCATGCTTAAGACCAATCCTAGCTGAAAGTTTTGCAGCAAAGGGTGTGATCAAAGCAAAAGCAACTGAATATACAATGTAAAAATAAGCGATCTGTTTCAGTGTCAGTCCAAGCTCCATATACAGATACAAAGGTACAAACAGGTTGATCAATGAAAACGCCAGTGCCCGTGTTGCAACTGCCATGTAAATCTCAGAAAGCTCATTTTTAGGAAAAAGTCGCTTCAGATGTAACCCGTGATATGTATCTTGTAGTGGCATTTATAAATAGAACATGAAAATCACTTAAATACTTTTCTATTTAGATAAGTTTTAAATATTGATGTCTGAATACATACACCAATCTAATTTAAAGGCAAAGGGGGACTATAATATAGGATGGCCAAAGGTAGACTGCGATTAGAGCAATTTGAGGACTTAGATCCAGATGCAGATATAATAGATGAAGACTCTGGCAGGACATACCGGGCAGGGGACATTCTATCCAGCAAGAACTGGACAGCTGCAAAA
>JAHWHI010000059.1 GCA_019323355.1 Candidatus Woesearchaeota archaeon
AGCTGAGTAAAAAATACCGTTGTCATGTGCTGAATCTAACATAAATATAGAGAAGTAATATCAAAATATAAACTTATCTGGTCCATTTCTTGAGCCTTTCTATAGTCATAGTGTTCAGGAGATTTCCTTTACCACACCAACCTCTTCTTGCCAGGCCGATTCCAGTTCCAAAGAAACGGACATGGTCTGTGGAATGGGCATCTGAACCTATTGAGAGCATGACTTTTGCAGCTACAGTATCTCTAATATGAGAAGTATCAAGATCCATCCGTGTGGGAAAGCAGTTGATCTCGAGAGCTGTGCCTGTTGATTTTGCTTTATCCAGGATCTTGTCAAAGTTCAGTGTATAGGGCTGTCTTTTTCCATATACTCCGCCAGTCGGATGCCCTATAATATCAATATTCGGATTCTCCATTGCTGTGATTATTCTTTTTGTGTTATTGCTCCTGAAGCTGCTGTGGACAGCTGCAACCACAATGTCAAGTTGTTTCAGAATTTTATCTGGAATATCTGGAGTGCCATCTGCTTTGATATTTACTTCGCATCCAGAGAAAATATGAAAACCTGAAATCTGCCTGTTGACTTTCTTGATTTCCTCGAGCTGCTTTAGGAGGCGTTTGCTGTCAAGGGCTTTTGCAATCTTAAGGCTGCCAGTATGGTCATTGATTGAAATATATTTGTATCCTGCTTTTTTGTAAGCTAGGGCCATCTCTTTTATTGTGAACGCACCGTCGCTCCACTTTGAATGCACGTGAAGATCGCCGAGAACATCTTTTTGTTTCACAAGATTCGGCAGGTTTTTCTTTAATGCTGCCTCTACCTCTCCAGTGTCCTGCCTGATCTCAGGGTCAGGACATTGCATGCCAAGCTTTCTGTAGATTTCCTCTTCTGTTTTTGAAGCAACAACTGTCTTTCCTTTGAACAATCCGTATTCGCTTAATTTGTATCCTTTCTTGATAGCGATCTTTCTTACTGCAATGTTGTGAGCTTTGCTTCCTGTAAAATATTGGAGAGCAGAACCATAAATATTCAAAGGGATTACACGGATATCGACTTGTACTCCAGAATCAAGACGGACACTTGATCTTGTTGGGCCTTTTGCTATCACTCTTTTCACATCCTTGAACTTTGTGAACCTATCCATGACAATTTTTGGACTCTTTGTCGCAACGAGAATATCAACATCGCCGATTGTCTCTTTCATCCGTCTTACTGAACCTGCGACATCTATCTTCTGTACTTCTTTCAATTCTTTCAACTGGCTGATCATGTCAGTGACAGTAGGAAAGATATAACCAAGAGGCATACGTTTCTTTGATTTTTTGGTGAAGCTCATGCTCTCGAGCATGCGTTCCTCTGATTTCTCTCCAAAGCCTGCGATTCCACGTATCTTTTTTTGCTTTATCGCTTTCTTCAGATCAGCGACTGATTTGATCTTCAATTTTTTGTATAACTTTTGTACTTTTTTCACTCCAAGACCTTCGATAGAAGTCAACTCGTCGATATCAACAGGAAGTTTCTTTTTTTCCTGCTCGAGATATTTGATTTTTCCAGTCTTGATAAATTCTTCGATCTTTTCTGCAATGCTCTGGCCAACTCCAGGAATATCTTTCAGTGCTTTTATCCCGCCTTTCTTGTAGATTGCTCCAACATCCTCAGAAAGAGCTTCGATAGCCTGCGCAGCTTTTTTGTAGGCATAAGGCTTGAATTTTACATCACGTACTTCTAGAAGGTCTCCAATCTCTCTAAGCAGTTTGGCCACTTGCTTGTTTTTCATCTTCAGCTCTTTTTTGCTCTTCTTTCTTCCGAAGCATCTCTTCTTTAAATGCTTTTTGCCGTTCCCTTGTCTCTCGTCTTTTCTGTTTCTCCTCTTCTGTGAGCGTTCTTGCTTTTTTTTCCTGATTGTCGCGGGCCTGCATCCTCTGCCTTGCCCGCGCATAGTTGACAGGATTCTTTACCCTTGCGCATAACGCATCAGGATGGCATACATTAATATCTTTATAGTAACCTTTATGATCACAATTAGGAGGGAGAACAGCCTCTCGCTTCTGGCCTGCATATCGTATATGTTTTTTTATCCTGCCTTCTGTCAGAGATTCTGCATTCACCTTGTCCCAAGCAAGCATTCTCTGTTCTATTTGCTCCTTGCTCCAGCCACAGCACGTGAGAAAATTAATCAACACAAACATAGAACGTTGTTTCCCGTCTGTAAGTCCCTGGAATATGCGTTTGACGCAAGGCGGAAACATTGATTCTGGAACTGCTTCTGCTGGAATCTGGAATTCTTTCTGTTCTTCATATGATTTTTCTTCTTTCTCGACAATCTTTTTATTCTGCTCATAGTCAAGGGCCTGGAGAAAAAGAGATTTTGCAGAGTTTGCCTTGACATCTTTTATTACAAATCTCTTTTCAACTTTTACATTCTCTGGTTTTGCCCTCTCTAGGCTGAAAGTCAGGACTTCTTTTGGCTCTATTGGAATAGAGACAAGGCCGACTTTCCAGTTTATTGTGTAGGGCGCCCTGATAAGGTGCCTTGAAGAGATGACTGCTGAATCGATGTGCATGATCTTGTACGGGTCGAACTGGTTCTGGACAAAAATATCTTCTGTCCCGCAGTTCTTCTGAATTTCTTCGAGTGTGAATTTCTTGAGCAGCTCTTTTGCAAGGGGAGTCTTTATCATCTCTGAGAGATATTCTGCAACAATCCTTGCAGCTTCTGGAAACATTTTCCGTGTTTCATTTCCAGAAATAGTCTTTGGAAATGATTCGAATGGAATGAAAAGATGAAAGCCTGCGCGTCCAGAGAATTTTATTGTGAACGGCACTTTATAGAAATCAAGGGCCTTGCACAACAGATCTGCTGCGACGCGCGAGTAATCCAGGCATTCGCAGTCAATATCAAGGATTAAATCCCAAGCCATCCTGTTCTCGTCAAGTTCTTCCCGTTTCATGTTCGGCTGGAGGTCAAGGGGACGGTTCCATCGTTCAAGAGAGATATTGATGGAGATTATACCTTGCTTTGCCAGCTGGAGAATGTCATTAGGATACTGGAGAATATCCGGGCGTTTGCCAAATGTATTGCTTATGAATCTAGCTCCGATCTCTCGATCTTCTGCAGATTCTAGGATAGCTTCCTGCACATCTTTCCGAGAATAATATTTTATGATGTCATTTAGATCCATCAACTCCCCCTCCTGGCAAAATGGTTTGTATTGAAATATATAAAAATATTCAATTTACACAAGTTATTTAAATAAACAGCGTATAATATTGAATATGATTTGGAATCAGGTCAAGACTGTGCTCTTGCTGGGGGGTTTATCTGCTATTCTATTAGTGATAGGATTCCTGCTTGGCGGAAGGGTAGGGCTGACAATCGGGCTTGGGCTCGCATTGCTTCTCAATTTCATCTCATACTGGTTCTCTGACAAGATCGCTTTAAAGATGTATAAAGCAAAGAAGGTCTCTAAAGAAGAAGAGCCAGAGCTTCACGAGATGGTTGAAGACATCTGTCAAAAGTCAAACTGTCCAAAACCTGAAGTTTATATGATCCCCACAGAGACACCGAATGCCTTTGCGTGCGGACGAAACCCAAAGCATGCTGCTATTGCTGTCACAGCTGGAATAATGAAACTTCTGAACAAAGAAGAGCTTGCTGGAGTCATTGGCCACGAGATTGGACATATAACTAACCGCGACATATTAATCTCAACTGTTGCTGCATGTATTGCTACTGCAATATCCTATATCGCATTATTTGTTCGTTTTGGCGCAATATTTGGTGGAATGGGCGGAGATAGAGACAATATGTTAGAACTGCTGGCTCTTGCATTCCTAGCACCTTTGATGGCAATGCTTATCCAGCTCGCGATCTCAAGGAGCAGGGAGTATCTTGCTGACGAGACTTCTGCAAAAAACCTTAAGAACAGCAACGGGCTTGCGTCTGCACTTGCAAAGATGCAGGAAGCTACCAAATTTCTCGGGATGAAGAAGACTGGACAGACAAGCGCAACTGCGCATATGTTCATTGTGAATCCGTTCCGGGGAGCGAACATGCTTTCTATTTTTTCAACACATCCGCCGACAAACAAAAGGATTGAAAGATTAAGAAGCCTTAATTTATGATTCAGTTATACTATATTTTTCGAGGTTATAGATGGGGGAGATAATGAGAAAAATAAGTATCAGATTCGGAAAAGTGGACAAAGAATTTGACGTCATTGAAAAACCAGTGCCGCACATCTTAGTGGATTCTAAAAAAGAGATGCACGGATGGTACCGTCCTAGGGATCCGAGAGGCGAGCGGGAGTGCACAGCTGAACGTCTTCTATTGAATCCGTATGCTGGATGCACGCATGATTGTTTCTTCTGCTATGCACACGCAATGTACAGTTATTATATGGCATACAGGAAAGAAAAAGTAGTGACTGTCTTCAACAACTATGACCAGCTTGTTGCAGAACAATTAGACAAGATTAAGGTGGGGGCGTGCGGGTATCTCTCTGCTGTAACTGATCCTCTGCAGCCTATCAACAATACATACAGGCTGACTGAGAAACTGATACAAGTCTTTAATACACGCGGACTGCCTGTTGATATAATCACAAAAGCAAGAATTAGTGATGAAGTTCTTGACCTTATGAAAGGGCACCCTAAGAATTTCGTGCAAATTAGCATTCTTACATTAGATGATGACAAAAGAAAGAAGCTCACTCCTGGAGGAGCAAGCGTGGACGCACTTCTTGATAATGTTGAGCGCGCTGCTAACGCCGGAGTATATACTGTTGTAAGAATAGATCCTCTGATACCTCATGTAACAGACAATGAAGAGGATCTTGCTGCTTTGATTAAAGAAGTTACTTCGAGAGGGGCAAAACATATTATAAGTAGTATGATGGACGTTCCTCCGATCTTGAAGGGGGATATAATTTCTGGACTGGGGCAGTTTGTGAGAAATCCAGAACAAGTATTTTTCCCAAGCAAGGGGAATGATGGATACAACAGGCTGATAATGAAAGACTGGAACTTTAATCTGGCTTACCGAAGAAATAAATTTAAATTCATGAGAGAGATGTGCGATAAAGCTGGAGTTACATTTTCATTATGTATGGAGTTTGAGAAAACTGATAAAAAACTAGGAAATGAATTTGTCGTGCGCGGGTTGAACAGAGAATTCATGTCCTCGGCAAACTGCGAAGGTATGGATACGCCAATGTATATCAAATGGTTCGGTGCATTCCAACCTGTCAATTGTTCTGGAAGCTGCCTGAGGTGCAGCAGCCACCAAGCGTGCGGAATCCCAGACCTTAGAACAGGAGGGAACTGGAAACTTAAAGATTACAGGAGATGGAGCAAGAATCTACCATGACTCATGAAGAAGTTGTCGAAGAATTAAGAAACAGGCTGAAGCCGGGAGGAGTTCATACTATCGATACTATATTAACCGGTATTCTGCAGGAAGAATTCCAAGCCATAGATCCAGAAGAGATGGCATTAGTTGACAGGCTAGGGGAGCATTACAGAGCAAATTACAGTTCTTCGAAAGGACGGATCGAGTATGATCGGGTCAGCCTCGGCTATGCCCTGCATTACATGCCGCCTTATTATGCAAAGATACAGAACATGTTTCTCGAACTTTTCAGAAACGATCTTCTTCCAGAGCATATGAAGATACTTGATGTCGGAGCAGGAACTGGTTCTGCTGTATTTGCTGCTGTGAATTTTTTCAGCACACTCTCTGAAGTGCTGACACAGTTCGGAGAGAGACGAGAGTTCAATCTGGAGATACAACTGGTTGAGAGATCTGGCAGGAATATCGAGATTTTCAGACAATTATGGACCAAGTATAAACAGAAATGGTCTGAAGTAGAGGATCTCTGGGGAGGGGCATTTACAGCTGAAAATGTTACTGTGAAAAAACCTAAGCAAGATGAAGTGAAACCAGACATCAAGATAGCAAGAAAAAGCTATAAAACATCTGACATGGTATTATTCTCTCATTTTCTGAATGAGATATCTGGAGACAAGATAAACATACTTCACGAGTTCATGCAGGTTGTAAAAGATGACGGGAGTTTTGTTATAATAGAGCCTGCTGACAAACACGGAACAAAGCTGGTCTCACATGTAAGAATGTTCAAAAAAGATTTGGGATGGTATGTCTACAGTCCATGCGCAATATGGCATCCGTTCTGCAGCAGCCAGCACGAATATACTGGAGACTGTGCTTTCTGTGCAATCTCGAAACCAGATATCCAACCAGTACGATATAATCGAAGAAGGTCAAAGACAGATATGAAATATGCGTATGCGATCCTCAGACAGGACGGAGAACATACTCATCTTGGGCGGCCAGATGAAGAGTATACTAAGTTTAGCGAATTGCACCGCATTCCAAATTTGCCTGTCCGTAATGTTCACGTGAGAGCGATCAAACAAAGAGAGAAAAATTTTGTTACCAGAAGGATCCAAGGCCAAGACCTGCACGGCGCAAGCTACTATGTCTGCGACGGAACATCTGGAAGAGCGCATACACAGCTAGTCGCTCTTGGAAGCAAACAAAGAGTAATAGATAATGCGGATGATGGAGATATCCTAGATATTCAGAATGCTTACGCTGCCAGGGCACCTTCAGAAGATAAATGGTGCATTTATGAGATCATAGCTACAGAACAGTCTAATGTCAGAATAATAGAGAATACTCTTTGATCATTTCTTTTTGTTCTTCTTGATCTTAACCCGGGCTATAACATCTGCAAGTTTCAATCTGCTGATCTCTCTTGTTTCATATCCTACATGTATCATCTCTTTCTTTGTCTTGATATACCTGCTCAGATCTGTTGGAGTTGCTGAAATGACAAGATCACATTTTGCATTATTTATTGTCTTTTCCAATTCTTTGACCTGCTTGTTTCCATAACCCATTGCTGGAAGAATATTTCCGAGATGAGGATATTTCTTATAGATATCTTTGATAGAACCGACTGCATACTGTCTTGGATCGATCCGGTCAGTATTATACTTCTGGGCGATTATCATGCCTGCGCCGTACTTCATGCCGCCATGTGTTAATGTCGGGCCGTCTTCAACAACAAGGACTTTCTTTCCCTCGAGTCTTTCAGGATTATCAATCACAAGATCGCTTACAGCTTCTATTACCTTTGCTTTTGGATTATACTTCTTGATGTTTTCTTTTACTGTTGCGATCCCTTGTTTTGTCGCTGAATCCATCTTATTGATCAAAATGACGTCTGCCATCCTGAAATTGGTCTCACCAGGGTAATAAGATATCTCGTGGCCGGGTCTGTGCGGATCAACAACAACTATGTGCAGATCAGGTTTGAAGAATGGAGTATCGTTATTTCCTCCGTCCCAGATGATGACATCTGCTTCCTGTTGCGCATGCAGAAGTATGTCCTGGTAATTAACACCAGAGTAAACAATGAATCCATTCTTAATATGCGGTTCGTAGTCTTCCCGCTCCTCGATTGTACATTTATATCTGTCCAGATCCTCTAGAGATGCAAAACGCTGCACAGCCTGTTTCGCAAGGTCGCCGTACGGCATTGGGTGGCGGACAACCACAACTCTGTATTTTTTCTTTGACAGTAACTGTGCAATCTTTCTCGATACTGGGCTTTTTCCAGCACCAGTACGTACTGCACATACTGCAATCACAGGAACTTTAGATTTCAGCATTGTGTTCTTCGGAGAGATAAACATGAAGTCTGCGCCTGCAGCGAGTGTAATGGCTGCCTTGTTCATAACATCAATATCGTAAAGATCAGAGTAAGATAAAGTCACAAAATCAACTTTGTGTTTCTTTATTAATTTTGCCAAATCTTTCTCTGGAAATATTGGAATGCCTTTTGGATATGCTTTACCTGCAAGCTTTGCAGGATATTTTCTTCCAGAAATATTCGGGATCTGTTCTGCTGTGAAAGCAACAACCTGGCAATCCTTGTTATCCTTGAAAACAGTATTAAAATCGTGGAAATCGCGGCCTGCTGCTCCCATGATAATTACTTTTTTCATAATACCCTCTTTTTTAGCACTGAAGCATCTGATATATATAAATGTTTATTCTTCGGAATATTCATTCTCAAGAATTTCTTTGATCTTTTGCGCTTTGAGCTTGCCTAATTTCTCTATCTTTTGCAGATCTTCAATAGACGAGTTCACTACATCTTTGGGAGTCTTGAAATATTTCAGCAGATCTTTTGCAAGATTCGGGCCAATGTTTGGAAGGGAGCCGATAAAATACTCCTGCTGCTTGCTCAATGCCCGCGGCTTCTGGGAGTGCGGATTGTAACCCTGCTCGGATTTCTCCTGCTCGCGCGTAGCTATTGTTGCAAGAATCGCTGCTGTCTCTTTGCTGTGTGTCGTCTTAAGTATCGGAATTCCGTAGCTCACTGCGATTGTCGCGAGCATCCCTCTTATCGCATTTGGATGCACGTTGCGGATGCTGTAGATATCCTCTGTTCCCTCGATTATCAGGAGAGGTTTCTGGAATCTTTCCTTAAGATGCTTTATCTGGGAGAGCAATCTTCCATCAACAATACTGTCTACAAAATCCTTGACAGCCTTGAACTCAACACCTACATTCTTAGAGAGGATATAATCAGCAGTATCCAATCTCATCAACTCTATGTTAAAACCTAGATCGACCAGTTCCTTGATGACAGGGCTTCCCCGCTCTCTAGAGTCTGCGTATAATTTCAAAGGCTGCACTTTTTTTGTCTGATCAAGATAGTTTGTCATCAACTGCTGGTCCCGCGGCTTTTGATTAAGCTTAGTCACGATCGTACTCCGTATCTTATCCAGGTTCCTGTGCATACGTTTCTCTTTATGATGCGCGACCCAACGATAAGCTTCGTCTCTTGTGCCCTTTGTCATAAGAACTATCATCCGTCCTTTTTCTAACCTTCCTGTCCGTCCCCGTCGTTGGACAGTGCGTATCGCAGAAGGAATCGGTTCATAGAATAAAACAATGTCTACCTGTGGAATGTCAAGACCTTCCTCTCCGACAGACGTCATGATCAAAATGTTATATTCTCCCTGGCTGAACTTTTCAATCGTCTCTATCTGATTCTTCTGCGTCATGCCAGAAAAACCTTTCTTGCTTGCCTGGCCTACAAATATAGTAGATCTTGTACCTGGAAGTTTGCTGACCTGCTCTTCTACCTTGTTCGCAGTATCCCTGAATTGCGTGAAGATGATGATCTTTATGTCTTTATTTTTGTTCAGTTCTTCTGTCAATATCTCTTTTAATTTTTCCAATTTCGGATGCTCCTGGTTTGGAATGCATTCTTTTGTCTTAATATAGGCTGCGCGAAAGTTAGAATCGTTTGCAAGGTTCCTGACAGCTTTTGTCTTTGAAGTCTTTGCTTTTTTATAGACGTCCTCAAGATAAAGAAGAAGAGGTGTCAGCCCCTGCGTCTCCAGCAATTCTAGGGCGTGCTCTACTTTCAATGCCTCTGCTGCAAGAGAGACTGAGCGTAAAATATCAAACTCTTTTTCTCCGCCCGCTATCTGTCCCTGTAGTACTGCCTGCAGCTGGAGAAGGTCGCGCTTGGTCTTATGGTCAATGTCATTGATGTAACCTAATTTTTTTATCTCGGACAATTTTGATTTTAAGCTTTCTTTCAGGCATTTGTGGATGACCTGAAGGTCGTACGGCATTTCAACAGAGATATATTCCTTTTGCACTTCCTGGATGTATGGCTTGACATCTGGATCCTGTTCTGTCCGCACCTCGACCTTCTCTATGTCCAGGTTGTCGATGACTTCGTTTATCACTTCCATGTCAGAGCCTGGAGACGCTGTGAGCCCGAGTATGCGCTGATGCTTGCTTTGTTTCAGATATTGTTTTGCAATGAAGACATAAGCGTAATTTCCAACTGCCCTATGACATTCATCAAAGCAGACAAGGCTAACATCTGCCAACGAGATCTTGCCAGAGATCAAATCATTCTCTATTGTCTGGGGTGTTGAAAAGAATATCCTGTTCTGTTCCCAGAGATCCTTTCTTTTTTCAGGAGATGTAGAACCAGAAAAAGTTGTCATCTGCTCATCAGGAAAATCAAGATATGTCTGGAATGATCTTAGATGCTGGTCAAGCAAAGGACGCGTCGGCGCCAGGATCAGAATCTTGGATTTTGGATACTGGGACAGGCGCTGCACTGCCAGCATCAGAGAGACTGCTGTCTTTCCCATTCCAGTAGGAAGGACAACCATTGTGTTGTTCTGTGTTGTCGTACCTAGGATAGTTTGTTGGTACAGTCTCGGTTTAAAATTTCTGAGCATTTTTATCAGAAGGGAATGGTTCTATATTAATCTACTCTGTCCAGCACCGACAGCTGCTTCTTCCTGAAGTTTCTGCTTTAGATCCTTCAGATCATCTTCAAGAATCTCTGTGGCCTGTGTGAGCTTGCTGAGTTCATCCATCACAGCATCACGGAAAGCTTCGAACTCTGCAATGAAATGTTCGAACTCCAATCTTGAAACTTTTTCTTCTTCCATTTTCAATAATTATGGCCGGGACACATTATCTCGTAATCCAGTTCTTCCAGTTTTTGCAGGGAATCCTTTATTTTTTTTGGTACTGATGTTGGAAGATCTACTCTTCCAATATAACCGTGACGGAATTTTGTATCGCCTGTGAACAATATCTTTTCTTTTTTATAATATAAAGCAATACTTCCTGCAGTATGGCCAGGAACCTCGATAACTTCCAGACCCCAGTCCCCCGACTTTATAGGAGATAGCTGTATTCTATTTAAGGCTTTTGCAGCATCGTCCTCAAGCACTGTGCCTAAAGGATTTGCTTTAAAATCCTTTATAGCCTGAGCAGAAGCATAGAACTTTGCGTGTGTAAAAAGGTCAAGATTTCCGATATGGTCCATGTGAAGATGGGTGAAAACAACAATCTTCACATCTTCTGGAGGTATCACTTTTTTAAGTGCCAGATTGATATCCTTTTTCTCAAATGCAAAACCAGTATCTATTGCCAGCTTTTCCTTTAAAAGAATATATAAACTGCTTTCCCCTCTGATCTCAAATACATTATCTGAAACTTTATGTACAGACACCATAGCACGAGGTAGGGGGACAAACTTTATAAAATGATTTCTAATGAAGTTCAAAATGATAAAGATATTGGGGACTTTGGATATTCTGGCTGGAGTGTGGACAATCCTCCTGAACTTTAGTATTGGGGGAATGATTATAGGAATCATCCTAGCAGGATATCTGCTTCTCAAAGGCATTTTGTTCAGAGAAAGTTTTCTGGGATATGTTGATATCTTCTGTGCTGTCTTTATTTTCATCCTAGTAGCAGGAGTGCATACCAAATATTTTTTTCTGATACCTGCGATCTATCTTTTCCAAAAAGGAATCGTCTCTTATCTCTGATCTCAGAGGCTCTTCAAGAAATAAGCAAGGGCTATGATCACTGCGATGACAAAAGAAAGAACTATTGATATCAATGATCCGAATTCCTGCAGAGAGAGTGCCAGAAGAATTATCAACGCAAGTGCAAAAACGTATAATGGCCGTGAGAAATAAATGATTGCAAAACCATCAAGGTTTGCTGCTTCTTTCATCTTCAGCTTGCTGAACATTGCTTCTAACTGCGGAATCGGCAGTAGAGTATAGATTGCAAAGAAGATGTTCATAGGAATAGCCTTCTCAAGAAGCGTATTTGAGACTCCTGATGAAACAATAATATGAAATATCAGGGCGAGAAGGATGTTTGCAAACGGACCGAAGAATGAAACATACGCCACATCTTTCTGCTGGATCGAAGGCTGCTTATAACGCAATCTTTTATGGGCAATGATAGAGAAAATTATTCCCCCAGGAAGAAAGAAAATCCAGCTTCCATTCGAGATGAAACAAAAATAAACCCCTACCAGAAGGCCGATAAGCCACATCTTATACCTGATGGTGTAGCCTTTCTTTATTGCAAAAAGTTTTTGAACAACAATATGCACAAGCAAGGCAAGCACTGCAACCAAGGACATGCCAAACCAATTGGTCAGACCAATGCCAACATCAAAATAAGCTGTGCCCCAGGTCTTGAAGGAAAATATAAAGCCGAGTATGACAACTGTTACAAGAATGTCAAAGACCTCTTTTTTTTCGAATCTCAGGTATTTGTTGATTGAATACAACATAACAGGTTGTGAGGATTTCTCGTTTATAAATGTTTCTCGTAGAAGTTCTTTGTCAGGGAGATTATCTCTTTTGTATGGCCTGCTCCGACAATAGCAAGGATCTGCGAATCTGGATAATAAGACATAAGACCTGCAAGTTTCCGGGCCATGAACTTGTTCCTGTCAACAACAAGAACCTTATAAAAATTAGGGTATCTGTCTTTGACCTTGACCATCATATCTTTTATCACTTTTTCTGTCGGAACTTTTGTGAGATCAAAGTCGATCTCTTTTTTCCTGAGGATTAACCCTTTGAAAAGGTCGACAAAAAAATTGAATTTCTCCTTGAATGTCAGGGCTTTTGAAAGCTTCTTTAGTGTGATGCTGACATCCTGGTCAACCAGAGCGACCTTGAGCTTGTTTTTCTTGGCTAGATTGAATGCAAGGACCATCTCTGAACCCGGCTTGACACCGACCATCTTGCCAAGACGCTTCTCGATATAAGCTCCAATCATGTTCAAGACATACCCTTTTAAACCAATGGCCCGGACATCTCTCAGGGTTGGTTTTCTACGCTTACCAGAGATAAGGGCGAACAATCGGTTCTTATCGAGCTCTAAAGCTACAATACCCGGCTTAATTTTCTCTATACTCTCTTTGACCTGGTCAAGACTCTGCTGGGCAATATGGCTCGTACCTAAAAGGGTCAGATTTTTGTATTTCATTGCCATTCGAAAAGTTTATATAGTTTTAAACCTTTTCCTTAATCAGGATTTTAAAAGGAAATTTTGGAGGGAGAGACAAGATGTTAAAGATGAAAAGAATATCTGAAACGTACGATCTGCGAGTCTTTACAGAGGGCGGAGATTATTTTGGAAATGTTGAAGAAAGCATACTGACAAAGAACAAGATCTTTGGGTGGAGAATTCGGGCTGTGAAAAATTCGATACTTGCGCGCGTCCTTGGGTCTGCAAAAGGAGTCATTGTACCGCACCAGCTTGTGAAAAGCATGGGAGATATAATGATCATCAGCAAGGCTGCGATCCCATCATATTCTGCACCAGAAGAAAAAGAAGAAATGTAAATTTCGAATTATTTTTTCTATTTTTTAATAATACGGTTCTACTTCTTGAAACATTGACATAATCCCTTGTTTCAGATTCTTAGGGTCTGCAATCCTATTGTGCACATAGGGGGCTATTATCCATCTGGAGTTTGCCTTTGGATTTGCGAAAACTATTGATAAAGTTGGGAATACAATCAGTTTTTCCCATTCTTTGACAACCATGTTTACATTCTCTTTCTGGTTTAAGACGACCAAAGTAAGTTTGTCAGCCTTATGCTTTTTCTCTAGATCTCTGAACTGGTCAAGAATCGGCTTGATATCAGAAATATTTTCTTTTACAATCACAACAATATGGGTCTCATCTTTGTTTGAGACCAGAAGATATTGGTCTAGATCTTCGATCTTCGAGATCCTCTTTAGCAGGACGTCACGGTTCTTCAGATAGGTTAAAGTCCAATCCTTCAGCATCAGCTATCACCTAAAGAAGGATGTGTGTCTTAGATTTATATATTTTGCCATCCAGTAAGTTTATATACCTTTAAGCCTCCTGAAACTATATGAAAAAGGGATGGTACAGAAGGACCTTGTTTTACACCGGGGTTATCAAAGCAAAGGAGAATCCAAAGCTTATCGGATTGATACTTCTATTTGACTTGTTATTCTTATTTTCAGCTTTTCTTCTTCAGAACCTGTTCAATGTGTTCATACCAAAGAGCGTGGTGGAAATTGTACAGGTGTTCGGAGCATTCATCATGGTCTTTGCGTTTGGATATTACCTGATACTATTATTCCTATACTCTTTTTTTGGATATATTATCCTGCATTTCATAAAATCACTAGTCAAAAAAGAAAAGTTTACTTTTAGGTATCTTGGAAAATATTTCCTGCTGAACCTGTTTATCTTTGTCCTTGGACTAATATGCATGATTGCAATAAACCTCGGATTGAAAGCTGTCAGAGCAGAATTCCTGAAAATATATACTGCTGTCACACTGATTCCATTCCTTATCCTTTTCCTTATCTTTATCTTTATCGCACATGCAGCCTTTATTGAAGAGAAAAACATAAGGAAAGTCATAAGAAAAAGTTTTCAGATTATGTTCGCTGATCCAAAAAGATATTTTGGTTTTATTTTGGGAGATGCTGTCATCCTAATAATTCTGGCTGTACTCTTGCTTATATTCTGGCTGGTAGGGATAATACTCGGGGGATCAGCAGAGCAAATATTTAGATATCTTCTGTCTGGCATTTTCATTGTGATCTTTGTATACGTCCTATTAATCTTGAATAGGATAATGTTCTATCTTGCTGTGATTAAAAAGAAATAGAATTTTATTTATTTCTCTAAAATTGTGAACTCGATTGCTTTTTGCGTAGTGTATTCTTTGGCCTCATTAGGGAATATGTTTGAGACAAATAAGAAACTTCTGTCGTCAAAAATCTCCTGGTCTTTTGATTCCAATGATTCTGTGCGTTCTCCATTTATCTCAAATATTGCTTTTGGATCTGGAAAGTCTGATACCATTGCAAGGGTGATGACATATTTCTTTCCTTCCTTGAGATACGTTTTTGTCTCGCCTTCTTCAATATAATCTACAATCAAGCCTTCGCGGGTTCCATAATAAAACTTGACAAGGTCCCCTACTGTCTCGGACGCGCCTGAGAGAATGCTGACCAAGGTCAGCTCGTGCTGCATACCAATATCAGTAGATTGCCCTAACTTTAGAAATTTTGTCACCCCCTCTATTCTCAACTCAGCCTCGTCTGGCGCCATGATGTTCTGAAAATAAATAGTATACTTTTTCTTTCCAACTGTATAGACCCCCCGCTCTTTCTGAAGAAGACGGTATATCATAGGCTCTGCCCGCTCGTCAGACTTAATCTCTTCTAGGACATTCTCCAGCTCCTCTGCTGTCACCATATCTTTTGGTGGAAGCTTAGGGGGAATGC
>JAHWHI010000012.1 GCA_019323355.1 Candidatus Woesearchaeota archaeon
ATATTGGGGCGTGGAGGGAACCTAAGCTCGCAGAGCTTAACCGCAAAGCATTCATCTCTGCAGTAGATGCAGTTATCAATGAAAAAGTCGACTTTGTCCTTATCTCAGGAGATTTGTTCAACACATCGCTTCCATCATTCGACAGCCTTAAAGAGACAGTAGCAAAACTCAAGCAACTGGCAGACCTGAGCATTCCAGTCTATATTATCGCAGGTTCTCATGATTTTTCTCCGTCTGGGAAGACAATGCTGGATGTGCTTGAGCATGCAGGCCTCTGCATTAATGTTGCAAGAGGAGAGGATGCTGGCGGGAAATTGCGATTGAAGATAACAGTTGATCAAAAGACAGGCGCAAAGATTACAGGCATGATAGGGAAAAAAGGGATGTTGGAGAAAGAGTTCTACGAGCTTCTGGACAGGGAAAATTTAGAAAACGAGGACGGATTCAAGATATTCATGCTTCATACAGCACTGACAGAACTCAAGCCAGCAGAGATGGAGAAGATGGACTCAGCACCAATATCACTTCTTCCAAAAGGCTTTGATTACTATGCAGCAGGCCACGTTCATGTCCAAGACATCAAAAGTTTTCCAGATTACAAGAATGTTGTATACCCCGGCCCTTTGTTCCCGAACAATTTCGCAGAGCTTGAGAAAGGAATGGGAAGTTTCTGTATCTATGAAGATGGAAAAATAGAATTGAAGACATTATACCTTGCAAAAACATTCTTGCTGGAGATAGATTGCGAAGCAAAAACACCAGACAAGGTAAACAGTGAGATTGAAGAGACAATCAAGGGCAAGGATTTCACAGATACAATAATCCTGATGCGTTTGTCAGGCAAGCTTTCTTCAGGAAGACCTTCTGACATTGGCTTCAAAAATCTGATAACAAAGATGAATGAGCAAGGAGCTTACTTTGTGATGAAGAACACTTCTAAATTAACAGCCCCAGAGTTTGAGGAAGTCCAGATACAGACCTCGAACATTGACGAAATTGAAGAAAAAATAATTCAAGAGAATCTCGGGCAGTTCCGAATAGATAAAGTTGAGAAGGAAACAATATTGTCAATCATGAACCTTCTCAACAAGGAAAAAGATGAAGGCGAGACAAACCGAGATTTTGAAGAGAGAGTTAGGAGGGATATTGACGAGCATCTAGAATTATGACTTTTCTTATTATTTGAGCAATTTCTTTAGTATCTTGGTGACTTCTGCTGGATTTGCCTTGCCTTTGCTCTTTCTCATCACACTGCCGACAATAAAATTAAGAGCTTTCTCCTCTCCTTTTGCATAATCTTCGACAGCCTTTGGGTTTTCCTTTATTGCTTCTTTGCACCATTTCTCTAGGTCTTTTGTCTCTGTAACCTGCATTAGGTCGTGCGCTTCTACATATTTCTTTGGAGAGAATGGCTTTTCGATCAGCATCTCCATCAGCTTTTGACCGGTCTTGTCAGTTATCTTATTATCTTCAATAAGCTTCAGCAGTTCAACAAGATACCTTTCATCAAGTTTGACTTCAGATAAAGTTTTCTCATTATAATTGAGAACACGCAATAATTCACGCCTCAGCCATTTCGCTGCAAGGATCGGGTCGATCTCCTCAGAGACTTTCTCGAATAGATGCGCCAGCTCGACCTCTGCACTGATTATAGTTGCATCATCAACAGGAATCCCTTGTTTGGTGAACTTCTCTATCTTTGCTTCTGGCCGCTCAGGTAGGTCTGACGCAATATTGTTGATATAATCATCATCAAGCTCTATCACAGGAAGGTCTGGCTCTGGGATGAACATATACTGGGAGACAGTCTCTTTTTTCCTCATATGTTTTGTAACCCCTTTATCATCAACCCAAGCCCGTGTCTCCATAGCAGTTGGTTTTTCTTCCTGCTGTCTTTCTATTTCGTATTCAATCGCAGCAATGATGCTTTTAATTGAGTTTACATTCTTTATCTCAGCGCGGATGAATTTAGGACCTATAGAAACATTCACATCAGATTTGATTCCAGCCTCTGCATCAATCGCATTTACATAACCTAAAGTCCGCAGCATGCTTTTCAACCAATCACGCACCTGGTCAGGCGATGTGAAATCTGGTTTTGTTACAATCTCAATCAATGGATATCCGCACCGGTTATAGTCAACTTTTCCTGTATCTGGATCATAACGTGCAGGATCCTCTTCAAGATGCACTTCTTCTATGCCAATGCCAAGATACTCTCCCTCAACACCGACAGGATGTGAGTATGCCCCAGAAATAGTTTTTTGATATCCGTTTGGCAGATCTGGATAGGAATAATGTTTTCTCTGGAAAAGTAAGCGATTATTGATCTTGCATCCTAGCATCAGGCCGCAGGCAACAATCTTTTTCACAGCCTCTTCATTCGGCAGCATCGGCTTGTTTCCTGGCTGGCCAGTGCAGACTGGACATATTTTTGTATTAGGTTTCTCTCCGCCAATATCACAGTCACAGAACAATTTCTTTTTTGACTCGTTCATCTTGAGATAACCGTGTATCTCGAGTCCGATCTTGACTTCAACTGCCATGTATGCCAAAAATAATTCCTATTTTATAAGGGTTTCTCTAAATTGCAAGAAGCAGGGTCATTACCAAACCAGCAATCACAGGAATAAGAATATTATCATCTAGATAGTATCTGTCAAGGTCAACAAGCTCAACAAACATTGCTATCAATGTCGAGACAAAAGCAATCCAGAAAGGAACAAAAAGCATAGCGCCAAGGGTCGCACCGATTATCCCTGCGATAGTTCCTTCTAAGAATTTCTTTTTATGCAGCTTTGTCTTCATCTTGCCGAAAGGCCCGAAAAGATTAGTGAAAGAATCTCCGATCGCAAGAATCATTATGGATGCAAGAGCTATATTTGTCTCAAAAAAGAATAGTGCTATAAAACATCCCACAAACAATAGCAAGGGACCTCTTCCAGGATGTACCTTTCTATGCTCCTTCCGCTCAAAATAGGTAAGGAATGTCTCGATAACAGGCAGTTTGTATCTTCTGCATAAAAGACTCAATATTATACCAAGGATAATGATTGTACCAAGCAAGGGGATGATTACATCTTTTGTCAATAAAACAGTGAGAATGATCACAGCAAGCCCTGCGCAGAGATGAAATACAGCTCTTCTGAACTCTAGAGCATAGTCAATCTGAGAAACAGTCTGTTTCTTTTCTCCTCTTTTTTTTGCTTTCTTTGCCATTTTTATGGGCTTTTTCTCAGCATTGTTCTTGGAAATGCGATTGCATCTTTAATGTTTTCTAATCCGCATATCCATGAAACCACACGTTCGACACCAACACCATACCCCGAATGAGGCACACTGCCGTATTTTCTTAGATCAAAGTACCATTCATAATTATTGGGGTCTTCTCCGATAGCTTTCAGCCGTTTGATCATATCTTCTACATCTGTGCTCCTTTGTGAGCCGCCGACAATCTCACAGTAACCTTCTGGTGCGATCATGTCAAAGCATAAAGCTGTTCCCGGATCCGTGGGATCCTCTGGTTTGTAGAATGCCATTGTTTCTACAGGATAATGCGTGACAACAATCGGAACCTTGAAATGATCTGCAAGCTTTGCTTCTTCTATTGTCCTCAGATCTTTTCCCCACTCAACATTCATATTATACTTTTCTTTCAGTATCTTCAATGCTTCTTTGTATTTGATTGTGGGATACTCTGCTTCAGCATAATTTTCAAGTATCTTTAGATCCCGTTTCAGCAGTTCGAGTTCTTTCTTATTATGCTTCAGGACTTCTTTGATTATAAATCTTATCTCCTCTTTTGCAATTTCAGTAACTTCTTTCAGCTCCATCCATGCAGCTTCCATCTCAGCCATCCAGAACTCTGTAAGATGTCGTGATGTTTTTGATTTTTCAGCTCTGAATGTCGGAGAAACATCGTATACTTTTCCAAGTGCAAAGATCGCAGCTTCTGCATAAAGCTGCCATGTTTGTGCAAGAAATGTAGAATCTCCAAAATAATCAACTTTGAATACTGTAGCGCCTCCTTCACTCTGTGTTGGCTGGAATATCGGAGGATCAAATTCAATATATCCTCTCTCTCTGAAGAACTTATGGATAGCGCCAACTACAGTGGAACGGATCTTCATGACAGCGACCAATTTCCTGCTTCGTATCCAGAGGTGACGCTTGTCAAGCAGAAACTCAGGACTCTGGTCCTTTGATATTGGAAAAGTGTCGCAAGGACCTACAACTTCAAAATCCTCAACAGATACTTCATAACCAGTAGGTGCTCGCTTGTCTTCTTTGATTGTTCCAAATATTTTCATAGAAGCTTCAATCTGCAGTTTGTCTGCACTCTCAAATTTCTCATCTCCTACCTTTGCTTTCTCAATAACACACTGTATGATGTTTGTCTCATCACGAAGAACAATAAATTTGATCTTGGAGCTCCCTCTCTCACGATACACCCAACCTCGTATCGCAACAGACCCTTCTCCTTTGTCCATTGCTTCTTGGATAGAAATGAATTCTTTCTCTGCCATGAAGGATTGGATCGGATTCTTATTTATAAAACTTACTCAGAATTATTTTTTCTTCTTGGCAAGGTTAAGCTTAAGATTAAGTTCATCCAGATGTTCGTCTGCGATCGGGCTTGGGCATCCGTCCATTGGACACTGTGCAGCCCTGTTCTTAGGGAACGCAATTACATCTCTTATATCCTGGAAGCCAAGCATCAAGGCTATCAATCTGTCATAGCCTATGGCGAAACCCGCGTGTGGCGGCGCGCCGTACTTGAAAGCTTCGAGCAGGAAGCCGAATTTCTGTTCTGCATCTTTTTTCTTCAACCCTATAATATCAAACGCTTTTGCCTGCAGTTCAGGATCATGGTTCCTGACACTTCCAGATCCAAGCTCTATTCCGTTCAGCACAAGATCATAAAGATCTCCAAGAACTTTTCCAGGATCCTTGTCAAGATAGGGTATTGATTCTTTCTTTGGCATGCTGAATATATGGTGCATAGGGCTCCATCTGTCATTTTCAGCATCCCATTCAAACAATGGATAATCAACAATCCAGACAAAATTGAATTCTTTAGGATCATAAAGCTTAAGCTCTTCTCCGAACTTCAATCTGATACGTGCTAGAACATCGTTTGCCACGCTTGCTTTGTCAGCAACAAACAATAATGAGGTTCCTGGTTTTGCATTTGCTTTCTTTAAAATCTTGTCAAGAACTTTCTCTCCAAAAAATTTCACGATTGAACTTTCAGGACCTTCCTTTGTAATTCTCATCCATGAGAGGCCTTTTGCGCCGAACTGCTGTGCAAACGTGGTAAGTTCGTCCACTTGCTTCCTTGACAGTTCGACAGGAACGCAGAGGCATTTCACAATGCCTTTGTTCTCGATCGCACCTTTGAATATTCCATAATCACTTTCCTTTGCTTCTTCAGAGATGTCGAACAGCTCCAGCCCGAAACGCAGTTC
>JAHWHI010000060.1 GCA_019323355.1 Candidatus Woesearchaeota archaeon
ACACCGTGCACATTGCACCATTCCAAGGCGCGCAGTTTCTGAACCTTTTCATTCAGGACAAAAGTTATAACTGGTTCTGTTGATACTGGTGTCAGGTCTGCTTTTGCCAATAACTTATCTTCAGAATACAGTTCGATCCAGCCGATGTAGTGTTCTGCTTCATTCGGATGCTTCAATAATTTACCGACGTGGACTTCTACTGTCAGGGGGTCTTGTTTCACAACTGTAATGACAGGGACGTGCTTTTTCATAAGGTCATTCATTGGCTCTTCTGCTTTGTGTATCTCTAGATTTTCCATTTTTATCTCCTTTTCTTGCCTTTTAGTTTGTCTTTCAGTTTTGCCAGCCTTGACTTAGTCTTAGGACTTTTGATTATTGGCTTTGGTTTTTTCTTGACCTCTTTTTTCTTTGCTGGCTTCTTTACCTCTTTTTTTGGAACCTCTTTTTTGGCCTCTTTTGCGACTTTTTTCTCTGCAGGTTTTATCTTGTCTTTCTCACACATATACAGGAGTTCTTTCCATTTTCTGTCAACCCTTTCCTGCAATCCGTCGAGGATATTCTTGTTCTCAGGTTTCATCAATTCTGTGAACCTGCCCTGTATCTTGATGAATTCTTTGATCGAAAGTTTTTTCTCTGGTTTGTAGTTCAGGATCCATTTCCCATGGTCAACTTCATACAATGGCCAGAAGCATGTATCGACTGCCAACTGTGATACTTTGTTTGCATCGCATGTATTTATCTTCCAGAACAATACACAAGGGGATAATACGTTTATGAATGCAAAACCTTTGACTTCCATTGCTCTCTTGACTTTTCGTGTGAAATCTGCAAAATCACAAAGTGAAGCCTGGGCAACATAAGAGATATCGTGAGCTGCGATTATCCGTGTAAGATCTTTCCTGAACAGTTCTTTTCCATGATGCAGTGTTCCAGAAGGAGTTGTCGCTGTGGCTGCGCCGTAAGGAGTTGCACTGGATCTCTGGCCGCCAGTGTTCATGTAAGCCTGGTTATCATAACAGATGTAGAGCATGTCGTGCTTTCTTTCTATTGCGCCTGACAATGCCTGCAGACCAATATCATATGTTCCGCCGTCACCGCCGATCGCAACAACCTTGATGTTTTTCTTTAATTTTCCTTTTTTATTCTGGACTTTTATTGCAGCCTCGACACCAGAGGCTGTAGAAGCGAGATTAGGGAATGCGTTATGTATTGTCGGCATTGTCCAGGAAGTGTAGGGCCAGGTTGTTGTTGTGACTGAGATGCATCCTGTTCCCTGACAGACGACAAAAGGCTCGTCTATCGCAGACATTGCCATCCTGACTATGATAGGATAACCGCAGCCAGAGCAGGACTTCTGTCCTGATGCGAGTTTCTGTGGCTGTCGTGCAAATTCCTTGAAATCCATCTTATCGTACACCTATATAGACTGGTTGTGTTGTGAACTTGTTTCTCATCAATTGCGAATAAACTTCTTCGATATCTGTCTCGAATATGTACCTGCCGCCGATACCAAAGATGATGCTCTGTATCTTTGGCCTTTTCTTCAATAGCGAGATCGCACTGTTTATCTCTCCAAATAGAGGAGGAAATGCACCATATGACTCTGACCTGTCTAATACAGCGATACCCCGTGCTTTCTTGAGTGCTGCTGCAACCTCTTCGTAAGGAAAAGGCCTGAACAATTTTATCTTCAGAAGGCCTACTTTCTTTTTCTTTGCCCTTAATCTGTCGATGACTTCTTTTGTTGTTCCTGCTGTCGCATTCATACATATGATTACATAATGAGCATCTTCAAGCCTGTATTTTTCAAAATATTCGTATTTATTTCCTGTGATCTGTGACAGCTCTTTTCCGATCTCTAGGTATAGTTTCTTTGCATTCTGCATTGCCTCTTCCTGCTGCCTTTTTGCCTCGAAATATGAATCATGAAGATTTAATGCACCGTAGGAATGTGGATTCTGCATATCTGTCATTGAGAATAAAGGATTGTAAGGGCCTATGAAATTCTTGACAACAGTATCGTCGAAAACTTTTACTTTTTCCAGGTTTCCAGATGTTATGAAACCGTCCTGCATGACCATTGCTGGAAGATGCACGTCGTGATGCTCTGCCAGTCTTGTTGCCAGCAAAGTATTTTCGTAAACTTCCTGTGCAGTCTCTGAATATATCTGGATCCATGAAGTATCTCTGCATGCCATACTATCTGCATGGTCACAATGTATGTTTCCAGGCGAGGACAGAGCTCTGTTTCCGATCTGCATCACTATCGGCAATCTTAAGCCAGAAGCAATAGGTATTACTTCCCACATATAAGCAAGGCCCTGTGAATCTGTTGCAGTCACTGCTCTTGCACCAGAAGCTGCAGCACCGACAGCAGCGCTCATCGCACTATGCTCGCATTCAACCAAGATCATCTCAGTGTCAACTTTTCCGTCAGCATGATACTGGCTGAACTTGCCAACAATCTCAGTCGTTGGTGTGATCGGATAGACAGGAGCAACATCTGGATTGATCTGTCTCCAGGCTTCTGCAGAAGCCTCTGATCCTGTTAGTGCCATTATCTTTTCCATTTTCAATCGTGAAACTTTTCCTCGTCGACAATCTTTATGCATTTGACTGGACAGACCTGTGCGCACAATCCGCAACCTTTGCAGTACTGGAATTCTGTGTGCGCTTTCTTGTCATTCCTTGCCTTGATGCAGTTTTCTGGGCAATAGACAATACATTTCAGGCAGTGGATGCACTTGTCATAATCAGTGACAGGCCTTGTTGTCTTCCATGTGCCTGTGAAATAATTCCTCGAGTTGCCAGCGTCTTTGATCATACCGCCGATTGGTTTTGTCTGCCACTCTGGCTTTGATCCGTTCTTGCCATTTGCCTTTATGGTAGGGATTCTTTTTTTTGCAGTCTTTACCTTAGCTTTTTTAGCTGGTCTTACAGCTTTTGCCTTTGCTTTCTTTTTGGCTGGCTTCTTTTTTGTCATCTTACCTCTTCGTAACCCCGGTTAATGCCGCGCAAAGTCTTATCAGTGAATTCCCTGTCAAATTTCCTGACATAAGCTTTCTTCACAGTGTCCTTCAGTGTTCTCAATGAGATTATCTCTGACACCCTGCTCATCGCACCGAGCATTGGAAGATTTGGAAAATTCTTGCAGGTGATATCCATTGAGATCTTTGTAGCATTCAATGTGTGTATTGTTCCATTGAAGCCTGTCTTCTCCCTGAAATAATCAGCATCCTTGTTTGAGTTGACCAGAAGCATGCCGCCTTCTTTGATGCCTTCTGTGATATCTTTTATATCCATCAGGCTTGGATCAAGAACAACAACTATGTCTGGATTTATGACTGGTTCATGCGTCCTTATAGGTTTGTCAGAAATCCTGCAGAAAGTACGCATAGGTGCGCCTGTCCTGTCAGCACTGTACTCTGAGAAGGCCTGAAATTCCATGCCCTGCTCTAAAGCAGTAACTGCCAGAAAGTGTGCTGCTGTCTTTGCTCCTTGTCCGCTTCTCGCGTGAAAGCGTATCTGCCAATTATGATTCATTCTATCACTTATTTAAGAATAAGTTATCACCATACCCCTCATCTGTTTTAGCTATATAGGTTATATATTTAAATATTGTGTGTTCACTTGGCAAGAATTAAATCTTTGTTTTAATATCTCGTAATTTCCTGAAATCAGCCATCATCTTCTTTCTGATCTCTGGGAAACGCATGCCAGAAGCAGGATGATATGTCGGAAAATAGATGATGTCATCTCTTTTGATAGGGATGCCATGTATCTTTGACAGACCCTGGAGATTGAGCATTGCTTTCAGAGCAACTTCTCCAAAAAGAACAACAACCTTTGGCTGGATCAATCTTATCTGCTCCTGAAGATACATGCTCCTGCAGACAGAGATCTCTTCAGGCTTTGGCTTCCTGTTTTTCGGAGGCCTGCACTTTACTATTGATGTGATGAAAACCTTTTTCCGGTCAAAACCGTATTTGCCGAACAACCAGTCCAAGAATTTTCCTGACCTTCCAACAAACGGTCTTCCTATCTTATCCTCTTCATTGCCAGGTGCTTCTCCGACAAAAAAGATTTTTGCATTCATGTTTCCTGTGCCAGGAACAGCTACCATCCTCGACCTCGACAGAAAACA
>JAHWHI010000061.1 GCA_019323355.1 Candidatus Woesearchaeota archaeon
TAGCTCAAAAAATAATCATATCCCTTCAAGGTATCTTGCTATCAGCTCTTGATAGAGAGCCTTTGCTTCACCAGCTTTTTTGCATTCAGTATTTTTTATCTCTGTGACAAGTCCGCTCTCTCTTGCAAGATCCTTGTCAACAACTGCATTGTATAATGAGTTCATTCTATGCACCTCTTATCTTCTTTACAAAAGGAATCTGTCTTCGATTCTCTTCATCTACAATTACATCATTGATTGTTGAAATATATCTTCCAAGATCCCCTCTTTCTTCAACCAGCCTGTCAGTGCTTTCTTTGTATGTTGTCAGTCTCTTTTCCTCTCTTTTTATCTCTTGCGAACGTTCATCTCTTTCTTTTTCCCGCTTTGTGATTTCAAACCGCCTTGTTTCTAACTCATCTTTCTTCCCGATCAAAGCTCTTTTCTTTTCAGTATAGATATCAAATTCATCTTCCTTTCCTTCCAAACCATCGACTTCTATTTCCAAGGAAGTGACTTCTCCTCTTAGCCTTTTAACATCGTCTTCTAATCCTCTTATCTCTTTCTCGGCCTCTATATTGCCGACGGTCAGATCGCTTATTGATTTTTCAATGGCTCTACGCTCATCGAAATAATTGTTGATCGCTTTATTCATCTGGTCTTCTTTTGCGACCAGGTTTTCATAGTATCTTCTTGCCCTCTTCAGATCGCCTGTTATCCCGATGCGATCTGTGAAGCAGTATCCAATCCGTCTGAGTATCCCAAACTGCCTGTATGCAATATCCTCGAATGTAGGATCTGAAATTTCTACTTCCCTTTCTCTTGTTTTTTTTACAGGACTTAGAGAGTTCTCTGGCGGTCCCTGTGTCCCAGAAGTTTCCATGTTTTGAAGATATTCTAAAGATGAATCCATTTTAGCTAGCCTCTCAATTATTTTATCTGTATATTATATGGCCTGGAATGGATATAAACATTTGTTGTACTAGATATGACGATTTGTAGGTGTTGCATTCACTACAACAGGCAGCAAGATTTATATACCTAGAAATATGCATACTTTTGCATGATCTATATTGACGTCCTGATCGGTCTGGGAGCATTGATCCTGCTATTGTTCTCAAGCTCTGTTGTAGTCAAGGCAGCTGAAAACACTGCTAAGGCTTTGAGAGTCACTCCGTTTGTGATCGGTGTGACAGTCACTTCAATCGGGACATCGCTTCCAGAGATATTCACGAGTGTTGCAGCTGGGTTCAATAATCTTAATGGCATTGAATCCTCTGGTATTGCTGTTGGTAATATTATTGGTTCTGGTATGGCAAACATCACGATTGTTCTTGGTCTGGTTGGTCTGTTTGTAATGTTCAGGGCAACAAAGAGATCTTTGCGAAGAGACGGAACAATGCTGATTGTTGGAGTAGTAGCCTTTTTACTGACTTCTATTGACGGGTTTATATCCCGGAAGGAAGGTATAATCCTGATCGCGATATATCTGGCTTATCTGGTCTATGTCCTTTATCAGGAGAAGATTATACAGGAAGAGGACCATGTCCGTACAAAAGCTTCTTTCTGGAAAATCCTTATTGATTTTGTTTTTATTTTTGCAGGAATCGCACTTATAATATATTCCTCTGATATGATGGTTGACAAGTTTATCCATGTTGCAGAGACACTGCAGATCCGTCCCTCTTTGATTGGGATCTTTGTCGGTCTTGGCACTTCTCTGCCAGAATTATCAGTCTCTCTTGTAGCTGTTGCAAAGCGTGCAAAAGCATTATCTCTGGGCAATCTGATCGGATCCAATATATGTGATCCTCTGCTTGCTCTTGGTTCTGGAGCTGTGATCTCAGGGTTTACAGTAGCCAGATCAGTGCTGTTCTTTGACTTTGCTTTCTGGATATTGGCAACTTTGATTGTCCTATTCCTGCTCTGGAATAACCTGAACCTTACAAAGAAGGAGTCAGCAGTGCTTGTAATGATATACATAATATTCATGTATCTGCAGTTTGTTATATTCTAAAGCATCGAAACAATTAAATACTATTATATGCTTTTATGGATTATTATATTAATGAGGTGATATATAATGCCAGCAAAAGTACATTCTGGAAGAGTAAGAAGAGTGTTCAAAGGCTTCACAGCTTGGACAGGAGAAGTCACAGAGACAGGAACTAGGACAGTATATCCATTCGAAGTCCCAGTCGATAGCTTTGGAGACATTCCAAAGAAAGCTTCTGTCAAATTTACCCTGCATCCGCAACCAGGACCAGACGGTAAAAGAGGAAAGAAGCTAGCTAAAATTACAAGATTAGTATAGAATTCTTTTATTATTTTTATTTTATTGTTGTTTGCAGATAAAGAATGAGCTATTTGTTCAGATTAGTTATGGATGGATTTACTCTTAGAATTCTTATGGAACTGACGCTGCTAGGAAGAATTTGTCCAGGTCAAAGAATCTTCTAGCAAAATCTCTGATACGTTCTGGGGTTACAGCATTGAGATCTTCAATACAACGCGAAAGATCTCCAACTCCGTACCTGCTGAACATCTCGTATGTTGCGAAATCTTCTGCGCGCTCTGCAAGATCCTGACCAGACATAAGGAAAGCTTTTGCGATTGATCTCTTCTCCCGCTCTAATTCTTCTTCACTAACACAGGTTGTTTTTAACTTCTCAATCTCTTTATATACAATATCAAGGACTTTTTTCATTCTGCTTTTCGCAGTATTAAATGAAACAGTGAATACGCCTAGGTCTACAAAAGGATTATAATCACTCTCAATTCCATAACAATGCCCTCCTCTTTTTCTTACAAGCCAGAATAATCTTGAGTGCTCTCCTCCTGACAAGAGGTTCTCTATTACATTTGCAACTGCAGTGTCCTGATGGTTGAAATGAATTGTTCCTTTTTTGTCCTGGAGCACAACACCTAAAGTAACATATGCAGACTCCATTCCGTTTTTTCTCAACATGCGTTCTGTTCCTACTGTAGTAACGGGTTCTCTTGTTATTGGGAAATCAGGAATCGGCTGAGCCCTTCTTCTGCCAAAATATCTCTCGACCATGTCCCTTGTCCTTCCATTTACTCCCCCTGATACTCCCCCGCCAACCAGTACAAGCACAATATTGTTAGGAACAAAATATTGTTCATAAAAATCACGCAGATGAGAACGCTTGATATTTTTTACTGTGCACGCTCTTCCTTGAACAGGATATTTTGCCGGATGCTTTTTTAGTGCATCCTTGAAGAAAGTTTCAGTAACTACATCTTCTACATCATCTCTATACTCTCTTAGTTCTTGCAATACAACATTTCTCTCAGTACCAACTCTTCTAGGAGTAAGATCTGCCTCAAAGGTCATTTCAGCCATAAGTGCCAGGGCTTCTTCAAGATCGCTGTTGACAACAGTTGTTGTAAATTCAACTCCCTCTGTATTAGTTCCAGCATTGTAGCTGCCTCCGTGTTCGTCCATCATATAAGCGATCTTTTCTTGGGTCTTGCCAGAAGTGCCTTCAAAAACCATATGCTCTAGAAAATGCGCAAGACCAGCACAATCTTTATCCTCTTCTCTGTTCATCCCAGCCTTTAAACTGATGTTGATTGCAGTAGCAGGAGTATTTACCTTTGATGTGATTAAAGTAAGACCATTAGAAAGTCTGGCCCTATAGACCGGGGCTCCGTAGATATTCCAGCTTCGTACCATTTATGTTTCTTCCTGTCTTCTTGGAAAACCCCAGAACCTCTAGTTGGGTTTCCGTATTAGGTTTAGTATTTTCATATTTAAGCTTTATGATTTTGGAGTATAGGTTTATATAGGAAAACTGTTTGGATCCGGGTATGGCAACCAAGATCGGGCTGATATTTTTGATTGTGATCCTTGGCACGCTTATGGTGTATTTCGCATACCAGGCGACACAGGATGATTATTCTTCGGGCTTTTTGTCTCAGTTCACTGACTCTGGCTTTATGATCGGGCATGTCGTAACAAAAGCCCTGTCAAAAGGGGACAGTGCTGTGATTACTTTTGAAGAGCTCTTTGGTGATGAGGAAAATCTAACAGAAGAAGAGAAAAAAAAGAAAATAGTGATTGGTTAGTTTTCTAGTTCTGCGTCAATGATCTGCTTGAATGCTTCGAATGGCATTGCACCGCTGATGCTGTAGCCGTTCACAAAGAATGCTGGAGTTCCGCCGACACCGAATTCTACTGCGTCTTCAATATCCTTTGCGATCTCATCTGCATACTTTGCACTATCAAGACAGTCATTGAATTCATCTGTGTCTAGATCAAGTTCCTCTGCAAACTCCTTGAACTTTTCTATGCTCAAGCTTGCCTGGTTCTCGAACAACAGATCATGGAATTCCCAGTACATTCCCTGGTCGTCTGCGCATTCTGCTGCTTCTGCTGCTTTCTCTGCGTTTTCGTGGAAACTCAATGGGAAGTCTCTCAGAACATATCTGACTTTTCCAGTATCAATGTACTCTTTCTTGATCTGCGGCAGTGTCTCTGTAGTGTATTTTCCGCAGAAAGGACATTCATAGTCTGTGAACTCGATTATTGTCACTTTTGCATCTACTTCGCCCATCATTGGATCGTCATCTATTGGCGGAGGTGTCAGGTATAGTGCTGCTTCAACAGAAGCAGGGTGTATCATTACCTTGTCACCAAGATCAATCATTGCTTCTTGCACTAAGCCGTAATTTGCAGCTTCTTTGATCTTGCTGTCAAAGACATATGCTGGAAGTGCATTGATCTTCAGCTCTTTGATCAAATTTTTTGCTTCTGTAACATCAAGCTCTGTAACTTCTGTTGTTGGGAATAACTGTCCTTCTATTGTCTCTAGTACTCTGCTTGTATCGCACATTGCGCAGTCTTTGTCATTTATCACAGTCAGCTTGATTTCTGGATCATTTGAAGTGTCCTGTAATCCTGGAATCTCTGGCTGTTCTGGTTCTGGTGCAGGAGCTGGTGCTTCTCCACCAAGAATCTCTTCAAACTTTTCTGCAAATATCTGGTATGGCTGTGCTCCAGAGATAAGTTCTCCGTTAACTAGTGATGCTGGAGTTCCGCTAATGCCGTTGGCACCTGCGTCTTCTGCATCTTTCAGAACTTCCTCTTCATATTTTCCAGTGTCTAGGCATTCGTCAAACTGTTCTGTGTTCAGTCCTAAATCTGCTGCATATTTCTTCAGACTAGGAATGTCAAGAGCCTGGTTGTTTTGGAAAAGTATGTGGTTGTATTCCCAGAACTTGCCTTGCTCTGCTGCACATTCAGAAGCTTCTGCTGCTTTCTGTGCAAAAGGATGGAAACTTAGTGGCAGGTCTCTGAATACATATTTGACTTTTCCAGTGTCAACATAATTCTTAATAATGTCAGGCATTGTCTCCAATTCATGCCTTGAACAGAACGGACATTGGTAGTCAGAGAAGACAACCATTGTGATAGGAGCTTTTGGATCTCCTAAAACTTCGTCATCATCAATCAATATCTTGTTTTTTGCTTCGATAACAGGATCGATAACAAAACCAGTTGAATCATCGCGGTCACTTGACTTATAGATGTAAACAACTGAAATTACCAGAAGGATAGCCAGCACAAGTGAAACATATTTCCATGGGTTTTTCGCTTTTTTCGGCTTATGCGAAACATGTACTTTTTTTGGTGCTTCATGAGTAGTTTCTGGCTTACTTTCTTCAGAACTTATCATTTCTTCCATTATAATAAAACCCCCTTTGCTTGATTTTGAAACATAAAAGAACCCTCTTTATAAATGTTGTGAAAAATTCGTGTTTAACAGTGTTATTTGCCGCAGACCTTCTCCTGCCTATGGACAATAGTGACAAAATCTTTCTTCAAGAACTTGAAGACACCCATCGCAGCCCTGATCCCAGATGAACAGGCTATTGATATCAGGTTGATCTGGCCTGCCACATCACCAGCAGCAAAGACGCCTTTGATGCTTGTCTGCATATTATCATCGACTTTTATCGCGCCTGTTTTTTCAAGCTTGACACCAAGCTCTTTCAGGAATTTCTGGGCTGACAAGAAACCTATGTTAATTATGACTGCATTAACTTTTAGTATTGTTTTCTTGTTCGCCTTGTTGTTTATCAGATGCGCTTTATGCATCCTTCCTCCATCCTCTAGTTTCTCAAGCTCTGTGTTAAGCAGTATATTTACTTTATTTTTTTCTGCCAGCTTGATTGAACTTTCTTTTGCGCTTAATTTATCATCCCTGTTGATTATTGTGATTGATTTTGCGTGTGGGGCAAGCATATTGGCATTGTCGAATGCATTATCTCCTCCGCCGATGATAAGAACGTGCTTTTTGTCGTAGCGTTTTGGAATTCTTATGATGTAGTGCACACCTTTTCCTTTGTAATTTTCAAGTGTCGGAAGCCTTCTTGGAATGCTTAACAGTCCTGTGCAGATTATGACTGCTTTTCCTTTGTAGGTGTCTTTTGATGTTTTGACTACTTTTATCGAGTTCTTGACATCAAGGTCTGTCATCTGCTCGTGCTTGTGGATAGTAACACCATTCTTGTGCGCCTGCTGCCAGAGTCTGTGGGCTAATTCTTCTCCTGTTATCCCCTCTGGAAAACCAGGGTGGTCATAGACACATTTCTCAGAATAGAACTGATGGGGTTTTCCACCTGTCTTTTTGTCTGCTTCGATTAATAGGGTCTTCAGGCCTCTCAGCGCAGTATTGCTTGATGCTGTGAGTCCAGACGGTCCTCCGCCAATAATAATAACATCATATAGAACATCTTTCTGGGCTTTGCCCTTTACTTTGATCTTGATTGGACCTCTTTTTTTCATTATTCTCTTTCAGGCTGCCTTTATTAATAAACTTTTTGCTTTAGATAAATTTATATATGAAAACTCCTTATTTTGGGGAGATGAGGTGATATCAATGGCAACAAGCAAAAGTCTAGGAAATATGCCAAGAAGAGGTATGATTGTCAGCAAACGGAAAGTTAAAGATGGATACATGCTGACAGTGAAAGGTGAAAGAGGAAAAGAGTACAAGTACAAAGTTGATGCGAGATCTATATTTCTGAAAATGGATTCTGGATGGGATGGGAAGTTAGTTACTTTCAACCTTAACCCAGATACTGGAGAAATCTGGAATATTAGAAAACAAAGAAGATAATTATCTGAAATGTTTTATTATTTTCTTTACTTCTTCTATGAATCTGTCTATTTCCTGCTCTGTATTGTATAGATAGAATGAGGCTCGCGCACTGCCTGTCATCTTGTGCTTGTTAAACCAGGAATGTACACAATGGGCGCCGCTTCTGATCATGATGTTCGCTGAATTATCAAGCATGATCGCAATGTTATGCGGTGTTAATTTTTCTATATTGAAACTGAAAATACCTGCCCTATCATTTCCTTTGCCTAGCAGATTGACTTCTGCTAGTTGTTCTTCTGCTCTTTTGTTCAGTTCTTTTTCGTGGTTTTCAATATTCTTCAAGCCGATCCTGTCAAGGTATCTAAGTGCTTCTCCTAATCCGATCATGCCTGCATAGTTCTGCAAGCCTGGCTCGAACCTTTGAGGAAGTTTTTCCCACCCGTGTGTTGTGTAGGTTGTTTCATCAACAGTTCCTCCGCCTGTTAGTGGAGGATTTAGTTTTTCCAGAATATCTTTCTTTCCGAAGAGAAGGCCTGTGCCTGACGGACCTAACATCTTATGGCCAGAGCATGTGAAGAAATCCGCGTCTAATTTCTTTAGATTGATTTCTCTGTGCGGCGCTGATTGTGCGCCGTCGATATGTATCAAAGATTTATTATCGTGAGCAATCTTTATCATCTCTTTTACTGGATTGGATGTTCCGTCCATGTTCGAGGTGTGGACAACAGATACTAGTCTTGTGTCTTTTGTAAGCTTGTTCTGGAAATCTTCAATGTTTCCGAACTCAAAGATATTGTGTTTTATGTTCTTTTTTATCTGCCATGGGAGAAGATTGGAGTTGTGCTCCTTATCAGAACATAGGACTGCGTCTCCTTTTTGAAACTCGATCGCATTCGCAATAATGTTTATTCCTTCTGTTGTATTCTTTGTGAAGATGATCTCTTCTTTGTGTTTTGTGTTGAAGAATTTGTGAAAGATCTTTCGTGCTTTTTCTAACTCTTCGTCCACCCGCTTTCCAAGCTTGTGGTGGCTTCTCTCTCCGCAGGCAGGATAGTCTCTGTAATATTCATTTATTTTGTCTATCACTTGCTGTGGTCTTAGTGTCTGGCAAGCATTGTCAAAGTATATGATTGGCTTGCCTTTTATTTTTGTGTTGAGAATCGGAAAATCTTTTCTTATTTTTTCAGGTTTGAGACCCATTTTGTTTTTCAGCCTTTTCTAGTTCTTCGTCGATTATCTTTTCGAAAGCTTTTATCGGTTTCGGACCGATGATCCTTCTTCCGTTGATGAAAAAAGTAGGAGTTCCTGAGACTCCTGCCTTCAGCCCGTCATTGAAGTCCTTTTCAATCTCTTCTTTGTATCTATGCTCTTTCAAGCATTCATTGAATTCTTTCATATTTAATCCTATCCTTTTTGCAGCGTCCTCGATATGGTCTTCTGGA
>JAHWHI010000062.1 GCA_019323355.1 Candidatus Woesearchaeota archaeon
ATTCCATGTAAGCAGAGGAAAAGAACTGAAGATGAGAGATATTGCAATGGCCTGCATGGAGGCTGCTGGCAGAGAAGTTCCAATCGAGCAAAGACCTTACAGGCCTGGTGAAGAGGGACAAAGAGAATGTTTCAGCATTGAGAATGCAAGGACCATCTTAGGGTATGAACCGAAGGTAGATCTTGCAGAAGGGCTTCCAAAGACAGCAGAATGGATAAAGAAAGAGGAAGGTCTTGAATAATTTTTTTAATTTTTTATTTTCTTATTTCTTTAAGAATCATATACCGTTCATATCTATCTGTTTGATCTCTTCGCCTTCTACATCGTATATGTTGATATCCAGGGCTTTTCTCTCTATTAGGTCCTCTGCTTTTTCCATGAACGTGCTGACTGAATCCCCGATCTGGTTGCAGTACATCATCTTTGCAATGTTAAATGCCAAAGAGACAATAGTCAGCCATTTATGTTCTGCAAAATAACCGCGATACTTTTCTGGCAGGCTGTCTGTTGTAAGTATCTTGACACCAGTACTGCCTAACTTTTCCTCTGCAGTTGTCTCTCCTTTCTTGCTGAAGAGGGGATGAGTGCAGCATGCATATACTGTCGCCCCTTTATTCTGTAAATACTTTATAGGTTCTACCAGACTTCCACCAGTGTCGATCATATCATCAACAAGGATCGCATGTTTTCCCTTGCCGTCCCAGTCAAGAAAAAAGTTAAATTTTGCTTCGCCATGTGCAACACGTTTCTTGTCCAGAACATAATACCTTGTTCCCAATAGTTTTGCCAGTCTCTCTGCACGTTTTGCACCTCCCGCATCTGGCGAGATTATGCCGATCTGGTCTGTTGTGCCGTCTTCATTGAACAGATGCTTGAGCAGGTCTTTGTAATACGATGCGAACAACGGCAGTGCCTGGATCTCATCGACAGGACCGTCGAAGTGCGCCTGCGCCTGTCTTGCGTGCAGATCAAAAGTTACCATACGCTTTAATTTTCCGCCGCTGCTCTCCTTGATAAGATTGAATATCAATTTAGAAGATATCGAGACACGACCATCATCTTTCTTGTCCTGTCTCTGGTAAGGAATGTAAAGAAGATAATTTGTTATACTGTTCGCACCTGCCCTGTTAAGTGCATCATTGAGGATAAACAGTTCCATCAGATCACGGTTTTTTCTGTCTCCAAATGTCTGGATCACGTGGACATCCTTGTTTCTTATGTTTGTCTTCAGCTGGACAAATATCTCACTGTCTCTATGATCTTTGATAATCTTATCAGCAGGCTTAAGAATATTCTTCTTGATAAAAGCCAGTAATGCCCTATTTTTCAGGCTTACATGCCGGAACTCTTTGTCAACGCGCTCGTGGAATTTTGGGATGAGAATCTCAGTGAAGTGTTCAGCGCTTCTGCCGTTCACTATGACCATATCAGACAATTTCCAGAGATCTTTTTCGTCTAATGCGTCGCGTACTTCTTCTGGTGCATTATCATACTGTTCGTACTTCATACAACATCCCCCAAAAGATTTAGTATTGAACTTTTCTTTATATACTTTGTTATTATTTAAAAATAGAATGAAAAAGCGGCAGGCGCGTCTGCTGATCGGAAAGCCTGCACAGAACCAGCAACCCTATTCCTTCCTCAGCTCCGCTACCCTATAAGCACCGATTTCTGAACTTAGAGCTGCTCCGATCAAGGTCTGACTCGATTCGTCCAGAAACCAATCCTACAGGACGAAACCTCAACGTCCAGAACAGGACTGATTGCCACACAGACCAACCTGTCAACAAACTTCGACACCACCGTATAGCCAATGGTAACAGAGAGTGGCTACCTCCCCTGCCTAGCCTGCCATTATAAACAATATCGAAGCCTTTTATAAATGTTATTGACTTATTTGAATAAATTTATATATAGCATATCCATCTTCTGGCTTAGAAGTTAAGGGGGAAAGTTGTGATGGTTAGCGTACCTACAGTTGAAGAAATCCAAAAAGTTCTAGATGATGGAAACAGAGAGATGGATGAAGAGGTTACAAAGAAATTTCTGAATTGGGCTTTGACTTACATGGCATTTCGAAATTCAGAACAAGTTCTACCTCAAGATGAGCCTTTGGAAACATTTAGCGCAGACAAAGAAAACATGGATTTTCTTTCATGGTGCTGCCAGGGCCAATTTATTGGAGTATGGGATAAATATCAGTCTGGAGATGATAGATTAGAGTTTGGCCTTCTTGGAACAGAGCCTGCGATTATTTATCCGTGGAGAATAAAATTCAAGACATACGGTCCAGAAGGAGAAAAATTATCTTATCGAATAAGTAGAAGAGAAGGATTAAGAGTTTGTCAGAGCGATGTGAACATTACTCTGCAAACTTTGAGATCGAGTATTCATAGAATAAAAGTTTTTGTTGGAGATGAAGCTGTTGAAAGAATGGTTATGGGAATATTTGCTATTTCTAATGAGGATTATATCAACATCTTAGGGCAATATAGAAAATCTCCAAAACTTATACTTCCAGAAGATGACGGGGGGTTTATTGGTTATGGATAGACTAATATTTTTAGGGACAGCTGGAGACCATACTGTTTATACAAAACAGGCAAGAGCATCCGGAGGTTTTGTTTTACAGACAGAGGGGATGCAGTTCTTTGTTGATCCCGGGCCAGGTGCTTTGCTGAAAGCAAAAGAGTTCGGGATAAATGTCAGGGAGAATACTGCTGTTGTTGTCTCACACGCACATCTTGGACATTGCAGTGATGTCAATGAGATAGTCTTCACTGGAAGCTATGGAAAGATAGATCCCCAATCAGTTTTGATAACAAACAGGACATTGGTTGATGATTCTGAAGGCAACATGCCTTTGATGACAAAATATTTCCGCGAGTGTGTTGAAAGACTTATTGTTGTCACAGACGGAAACAAAGTAGGAATAAACAAAGTCGAAGTTGATGCGACAAAAGCAATGCATCATGACCAGCATGCAGTAGGATACAAATTTCTCTGCCCGAATTTCACAATGGGATACACTGGAGACACTGAATATTTCAAGGAGATGCATAACATCTACAAAGATCTGGATATTCTTTTGATAAACCTGCAGGACGGATTCGGAAAACGAACCAAGGGAAGGATGAATGCAGACGACTGTGAAAAACTGTTAGAGGCTGTGAAACCAAACTTAGCGATCATCACTCATTTCGGCCAGTCAATACTGAAAGATGATCCTCTTGCTGTTGCGCGTGAACTCCAGAGAAGAACAAAGATACAAGTAATGTGCGCAAAGGACGGGATGGCTATAAATCCAGTTTCATATTCACACGGAAAAAGACAGAAAACATTGAATGTTTATTGAGAATTCTTTTCTTTGATATTGATTATTGCTTTTGCAAGATCTCCACCTGCTTTTGAGAGTGCTTCTCTTGCCTCTTCTTCTGAGACACCTGTCTGTGAACGTATCGTCTCGATATCTTCTGGAGAAATGTGAAGAGACTCCTCTTCGATTTCCCTCACAACTGGTGTGCCGACAATCTGGTATGTCTCCTGGCCCATCATGTTGACTTTAGAAACCTGCGGAGAATCAAAAACCAGCTCTTCTGTTGCTGTTCTTATTATGACATATTCTGCATCAATGTCTGAGCTCTGGATTCCCATCTTGCTCATCATCTTCTGCATCTTCCGAGGATTCATGCCCATCATTTTTATGCACCAAACCACATAGGTCCTACAACCTTGTGGAGAACTATCATGAGAATAATTACTGCGACTGCCAGGACAATCACCATACCCGGACTCATCTCTACCTTGCTTATTGCTTCGTCAAAGTATCTTGTGATTCCACCCATCCCGGATGGTAACCGTACCCCTCTGTCTCTTGCCATTTTAAGTATAAAAATTTTAGACTATATTTAAACCTTTCGTTGCAATCTTTGCTCTATTTCCAGTGCTTCTGGATCATCTGCAGCCAGGTCGAATCTTACTGCTGGGTCGAGAAGATCTGATAAATCTGTTCCACACGGAACCATTTCACGCAGCATGTTGCAGACTTCATAATTGAAACACAGCTGACCTTTCATAGTGCAGATATCTTTTGTTCTGTTTTCTGCGATCTCTTTCAAGACTGCTTCGGGATCCTCTATCAATTCCAGCTGTTCCTGGAAACTTTCTGCAACAACATTTCTGAATTGCGCGAAAAACATTGCAGCACCAGATGCGTCCCGGTCTATCTTTGTTATGTGGTACATCGGTTTTCTCTGCGTCCCTGATTTTGCAGGAGGGAACGGACGTTTGACTGAGATCAGGTAAAACGGATCGTATCTTACAACATCCTCTCCTATCCTTAGACGCAATCTATTTTCATGCTGTTCTTTTGCAAGCGCATATATGAGCAACTGTATCCTTATTGAAGGCTTTTCATATCCGCCTTTCAGTATTCTCTTGAAATCAAGTATACCGATAGATTCACTCTTTCTAAGAACTCCGTCGGAATGCCCGCGAAGAACTCTCTGCCTTCCATCAACTGTCATTACATATTCCATGACCTGCTCGCAGTAATCCTCGCTTCTAAAGACAGGAGAGCCGTACAGTCCTAAAGTCCTGTTATGGATGAAGTCTCCTTCTGGCTGTGTGTTACAGATCTCGTGCCTTATTGTTCCTGCAATGCTTAATTCTGAATCTGGAAACTGTTCCATGAATTCTGGCCTGAACTTCGAGATTAACTTTGCCAGTCCACACCTTCCTCCAAACTCGGACGCACGGATGTGGAAGAACTCTCCTATCGGCATTTTCCCTGGAAAAGGAATTAAAATATCTCCTCGCATCTGATGTAAAAAAGAACCTTTGTCTTTTCCAAAACCGTCAATGTCAGTGTCATAACCACTGTTCAGAAAAAGAAGCTCTCCTTCTATTCTCACGCAAGTGTATCCTTCCTGTTTACAATCTAATTCTAGGATCTCTATTTTATCCGGATCCATTGTGTCCATGTAATCAGCTGTGCACGGTCCAGGTTTTCCAATTACTTCGCATTCCTCTCCGTATTCGCACCGGAATATGTTCGGATATCTATAACAAGTCGGATAGATTGTCAGATTCATCTTCGGGTACAACTCGTCCTCCTATTCTAGCTAGTATTCTTCTTCCTGCTGTTGGATGAGCCTCCCGCTCGGTAGGCATCTCAATGTCCCGCATGAAAGTCTTTGATCTAAAAGTTAATTCTGCGTCTGTTGAATAATAATTTACAGCAAGTTTCATGATCTCGTAGTACGGGCCATTTTTTGACGCTGCAATGTCAATCTGTTTTTTTCCTCTTCTGACTGGAAAATCCAGTAAATCTATTAATTTGCCGTACATCATCGCTGCGATATGCCTATTGAATGTGCAGCTTCTCTCAACAAGAAGATCAAATGCATCTTCTGTCATAGGACCAAGAAGACGAAACAGTTCCTCTTTTCTCTGAGGAGTGATGTTCTGCTTTGCAGTCGCAGATTCATAGATCATCAGGTCGTGCTGTGTGAATCCGGGCTTTAATGCACCACTATCTATATCAAATAGCGATTTTCTTACAGAACCGAATCCAGTCCTGCCATCTAGTTCTCTTAGTTCTCCAAGTTGAACTATTGTCGGCTCGAACGGATTGTATGCTGTGAACGAACCATAATAATGAGTGAAATGCACTGGCTGCAGTATAGGTGTTACTGGAATGACTGCAACATTGTCTGAGATTTCTTCTGGCTCTTCAGCCAATCTGCGTATCAGGCGATTGCTGAACTTGTTTCTCATTGAAAAAAAATCATAACCTAACTGGTTTCTGTCAGATACATCTGCAGAGGCTCCAGTAGCGAACATGACGTACGGTTTCTGGATCCAGTGCAGTTTATCTTTTATTGCATTATGATAATGTGCGTATGGTTTTACTCCACCTATAATGTTCGCGTTGGACATCCATTCGACTGCGATTGCAAGAAAACTAGAGTTTATACCGTCCCGATTTCCAAAGACAATCTTGTCCTGTATCTCTAAAGCGACTTCTTGCTCTATTACTTCTTTATCTTCTCCTTCTAATTCCTTTCGGATTTTTTGGGTGTCAATAAGAAAAGGAAGTATGACAGCGAAATGTCTGGCTATTTTTGTCGCGTCTGCCAGAATTCTGCATGCATCTACTGAGACCATACATAAATCTAATCTGAGCTTTATTTAAAACTTTGCCACACAAGCTTTATAAGCTGTCCTCTATGGAAGTTGTCATGATAATAACTGACTGCGGGTATGGATCTCAAGGGGGGGGGCAGACTCTTGTACAGTATATGGAATATTATTTCTATGATCTTGATAAAAGGCAAAGTCTAGGTCCACTTGGTCTTATCTGGAGAGACTTTTTTATCTCTAAAGCTCTTAATCCACAAGAGATCAAGGATATTCGTGAAAGTCTTGAAGAAAAAAGTTTGATGGAAAATATTTCTATTGAAGCTATACCTACCAGCCAGCACAAATCCATACTGCACATAAAAGGCGTCGATGAACGAAGATTACGGGAGTTGAATATCAGTGATAAATTCAGAAAGCTAAGCCCGTCTGAGATAACACAGGCAAGCTGGGATTTCACACGGACACAGATACGCGGGCTGGAAAGTGTCATGCAGAAACAGAAAGAAGCGCATGTTCTGTTCAGGGAGATTTTAGATGATATAAGATTTCCAATGAGAGCACAAGGGGCAAAGCCCGGGCAGATTGATAAAGCGCTGAAAGCAACTTCTCAGTTTGAAAGGATAGAAGAGCTCAAGCAGAGTATTGAAGAAGAGATACAAAAACTGGATCCTCGCAATATAGTCCGGTTTTCTGTTAAAAATACAAAATATAATTATGTGACTGGACAATTGTTGATATTATTGAATTCACTTAAAGGTGTCCGTATAGAGACTGACAAAGAACTTGCAGACAAAGTACTGGAAGCAATGCGCAGTGACAGAGGTTTTGCTGTTGATGATATTGAGCTTGGAGATTATACTACTGACAGTCCTAAGATTTATCTTGACTGGTACTGCTGGAAAGAAAACGGGAAATTTGCAGGCCAGGGTTTTGGTTATGCACCTATTGAAGATTCAAAGTTTGAAGAGGATGTATCCTATGACAACAGTGCTCTTGATCAGCATGAAGTCCGTAAAAACTCTGCACGCTTCCTGTTTGATTTTGATCCTGTTGGGCAAGGAGGACATAACAATTTGAGTTTTGACAACCAGAAAAGACTTAATCCGCGCAGGAAAGCAGAAGTTGCAGAAGAAAGGGTTGAAGGAGACGGGGTATTCTTATGCAAGCCAGACAACTCTGAGATAGGCTATTCCAGAGATAAAGCTATTTCCGAGATAATCAAATGTCCTGGATTTGTGACAGACACTTTCAGGTTCTGCAGCATACATTTCGGAGAACTGTTTCCGAACACAAAATTAGAGACCATCATTGAGTTTTTTCAGCATTTTATTCCTAATTTCGAGTTCACGTTCAAGAAAAGCCTGCAGTCTTATCTATTGATAGAAGAGAAACGTAGAAGATGGGAAAGGGGGAATTTAACTGACGGCCAGGACATAACAGAGTATGGATACTGGGATGTTGTCGCTCATTTGGTTGCAAACCTAGAGATGCTGCCGATGATTGTCAACATTGCTGACTGCACCAATACAGATATCTTCTCTGCTGGAATCTATTTCCCCAAGAACTATGGTCAGCGATTCTGGAACGAACATTATTATGAAAACTGGGATAACACAAAGTACTGGCAGTATGCTTATGATCCGTCATATAAACAATTTTATGGAAACAACATCGCTGAACTTGCAGCAGAGACTAACATTTGGGATTCTAAGAATAACAAGATTAGAGATGCAAAGAAAAGAGTCACAGAGAAAATCCTGGCCGACATGGGTATTTCTATCAACAGGAGAAAAGGCCGACATGAAAATGTCTCTGTGTTCCATATCCCGGCCTTTGCATTGGGAATGGAATGGTACTTCAGGTATTTTGCAGACGAGAGATTCAAGAGATTGGGCAAATTATATGATGATATGCTGAATGCAGCTTCTCCTCTAGAAGCAATGGCTTACGGAAATGTACTTGACGGAATCGCACACGTACCATTGTTCGAGGCAAAACAAGTTTTGAGAGGAGACAAGAAACATTTCTTTTTCGAGAAAGAGTATCATTTCTCTGTGGCAAGTATGATGCAGGATTTTAAAAAAGTTCTTGAAGATAAACTAGAAGTCCTAAAAAGAAAGAATATTGTTGCTTATACAGGAGATCTTCTGCTGGTTGAAGATCTGAAGTCAGAAGAGATCGAGGAGATCAGGAAGAATTTTTCATACTTTGGCCAGGCAGATGCTATTCATGTAAAAGAAATGACACAGACAAGAGCTCCAGGAGATGGAGATGAAGTTCTTCTTATGAATTTTGACGGTCTGATGTCAAGCAGAGGTATGAAGATGCCGACTGAAAAAACTGTTCTCAATGCGGGCTTCGGTGACAGGAAGACTGTTGTGGAGACAAGAACACTGTTCAATTTTGTTAAGAAGGTGTTTGAGGATCAAAGAAGCGGACTAGAATATCTTATGCAGGTCGGAAGAGAATTGCATAGATATGATCCTCTTGATTTTGTCTGTACACAAAAACTGACAAAGGATATTGAAGAGTATGTCTGGAAGAATGGTCGGCCGCAACTGAAAAGGCTTCGGATCATGAGATATTTCGGAGCGAGAGATAAAAATGCAACCTGTTCATATGCTGTCGGCAATTTTGGAGAAGGAGAAGATGCTTTTGTCGAATTCAAGATAGATGAGAAAGATTATTTTGTCGAGAATTTCAGGCCTAGGCTTGGCTATTATCAAAGGTTATTATTTGGAGAGAATTCTCCGATCTATAAGATCGCAAGCTCATTGTTCTTTCCAGACACAGAGGATCATAGATCATATGAAGATAAAAGGCGTGCGTATGACAATATAATCAGCGGAAATGCAGGCCTGTTTGACATTGACATTCTATTGGCACCTATTGAAGAAGATATCGAAGATGATAATCTTGAATAAGGTTTATAAATGCAGCTTCTTTGAGAATTTGTATGGCAAAAAGAATGTTTTGGGATCTGGTGAATGAAGTTATTGCACGCTCTGATATAGTTCTAGAAGTGCTTGATGCACGGATGATTGAAGAGACCCGGAATGAAGAGGTTGAAAGACGGATAAAGAGCTATGGGAAACAGCTGATATTCGTTGTGAACAAATGTGATCTTGTACCGGATTCCTGGCTGAAAAAGATAAGCAAAGAACTGTTTCCAGTTGTATGCGTAGAATCAAAGAGCAGAAAAGGGAAAACTCAGTTGAGAGAAAAGATATTAAGATACTCTGAGAAAAAACCTATGGTGAAAGTCGGTGTTGTCGGATATCCAAACACTGGAAAAAGTTCTGTGATAAATATGCTGAAAGGGCAGGCTTCTGCAGGTGTCTCTTCTAAAAGCGGATTCACCAGAGGGATTCAATTGGTGAAAGCAGACAACCGGATCATGCTGTTAGATTCTCCCGGAGTTTTTCCGTTTGAAAAAGGGGATGAAGTCAAGCTTGCAATGATCGGAACAAAAAATCCGCAGGAACTGAAAGATCCTGAAAGCTGTGCAATGGAAATGATAGTTGCATTGAAAGGAAAAGTCGAAAAGAATTATGGTGCGAAAAAAGGTGCGGATGAAGAAGAGACCTTGGAGAATATCGCGGTTAAGCTGAAAAAACTAAAGAAAGGCGGAGAGCCTGACACTGAAACTGCTTCTAGAATTATAATTAAAGATTGGCAATCTGGAAAGATAGAGTTGAAAGAAAAATAAGTAAGGACCAAATAAGCCGCCTTCTGTTCCTCCTCTGCTTGAACAGACAGGAGTCTCAACATTTTACTAAGCGTCAAATGACTTGCACCGACCAGGTTCGACGATTTCAACTTTTCCTTTGAACAAAGTCGATCTGTTAACTCAGCTTAGGTCGCCCTTAGCCTTCAAGATCTCATCCCGGACAAAGGGAGTGTCTTTTCTGTGCCTCCCCACTGCATTTCTGCAGCTTCCTTCCGAAAGTGGTCTTTTGATGGTGGGCGGACTTTCCTCAGCTTTCGCCGTGGTTGAGTTCGGTCCTTACCTATACGTATATAGCAGAAATTGGCCTTTATAAAGCTTATGGTAGAACATATATAAACTCAAAAAATTTCCAGAATCTGCAATGGGAGATACAGAGAGACGGATTTTATCCAAAGTGAAATGGGGAAATTCTTTCAAGAACTATGAAGAGGTTCAGAGAGCTTTTGACGATCCAGATGATGCATTTGGCTTCAGGCATTATGACAAATCTTCTAACGTACATAAATATCCTGCGCCAAGAACCATGTTCGATCTATTGATACAAATCATCCACAGTGTCTCAGGTTCAAATATAATTGATTTTGCATGCGGCACAGGACTTTCAGGTTTTCAATTTGTTGATCTGGGTTTCACTGTTGATGGCATAGATCTTTCTGAAGAGATGCTAAAAGTAGCAAGAGCAAGAGGATATAGATACACCTGGCAGAAGAATCTTGTCACAGACGATGTCAACGGAGTGAAAGGATATGATCTGGCTATCTGTATTGGAGCACTAGGAGAATACATTCCACCTGAGATAGTCATTCCAAAGATGGTGGCAACACTTGAACAGACAGCTCTTTTATGTTTCACGTCTGAAGAAGAGCATACTGATATCAGAGCGGTCGAACAGCAATTGAGAGGATTCGGTTTCCTTGTTGCACATAAATCAGTAAAGCCAGGGTATATTGATGAAGAATTAGGTGAAGATCATTATTATGTCATTGCGACAAGATCAAGGTCGTTTGAAAATTGAGATTCCAACAACTTCTTTTCTCTTCTGGATAGAATAGCTTTTCTCCTTGACAAATTTGGATCCAGAAGCAGCCTCTTCGAGAAGCTTGTTTGATATGACAACAATCTTTCCATCCTTTTTCAGAAGAGTGTCGGCCTGGTTGAACATCTCGCCATACGACTTCTTAGCGTCTTTGACAATCCATCTAGAGATTGTTGCTGGTGAAGAGACTATCAGATCGACAGAGCCCTTTTCAAATTTCATATCTATCCATTTTGGATCCATACGCGCAAATTCAATGTATCTGTCGACACCGCCGATCTTTGCATTCTGCTCTGAAGCTCTTATGCTTCGAAGATCTGCATCAAAGGCATAGATTGTTTTTTCTTTTTGTTTTTTTGATCTCTTTTCTCCTTCTTTATCTATCTGTTCAAGATATTTTTCATCAACAATACCCATATGCAGGAACTTTAGTTTCTTTTTCCGGTAATGGTTGACTGAAAAGCCGGATTTGTAGTAAGCTGCTTCGATAGCGACTGCACCTGACAAGCAGAACGGATCTAAAAGTATCTTCTTTTCATCATAACCAGCAAGCATCAGTAAAGTGAATGCAAGCGTACCTTTGATCGCAGATCTATGCGGGTGGACATTGTAGTCCCGCTTATCCAATTCTATTCCAGCAATGTCAATGCCAAGATAACAAGTATCCTTGAACAGGTAAGCGAAAATAATAAAGTCCGGATTCTTAAGCTCGGGCTCTGAACCAGATTTTTCTGCGATTATCTTTCCTAGCTCGACTGCAAGATCCTGGGAATTAAAATCATGCTTTCCTAATCGCATGCAGTTGACCCTGAAGGTTTTATTTTTTAACAAGGAATAATCAAGTTTCTCTGCACTCTTTGAATCTGCAAGCATATTTATTTTGAAAGAGCCAAGAAAAAATAAGATGTGGGTGAAAGACTGTCCAAGATAAGCCAGTTTGCATATTGATTTTTCATCTGATTCAAAAAGAGCTACAGAAGGTTCTATTTCAGAAGCTACTTTCAGTTTCTCTTTTATCTCTTTCTGCATCACAGATTCTGCCCCTGGATATCCTATGCAAATTGCTTTCATATTTGTAGAAAATAAGCCATTTACTTATAAATATTGGCACAACTTTTATAAAGTTCTTCACTATCCTCTAGAAATATAAGAGGCTAATTGGAGGAGATTTTTATGAACGAAACCCAACAAAGAGAAGTACAAACATCTGTAGGAGAGCAACCAGAACCAATGTATCAAAAGGTTTATGACGCTTTTTCTGAAGAGAAAGATTATGGAAATCCACAGGATCAAAGTGATCTGTTAGTAGCAGAATTCAGAGGTCTTCTAGAAACAATCGTAAGTAGCGGGATCCAAGATTTATTTGAGTGGAGTTTGCATGAAGATAAGGATGTTGTCAATGCAAGAATCCTTTATGATCAGGGACATTACGTGGAAATAACTTTAATGCTTAGTACAAGAGGAGATTATAAGGGATACAAAGCAAGACTGAACACTGTGTCCCAAAAACGCGGAAGAAAAAACAGGAGCGGAAGATTAATTGTCGCAGGGAGAGGAAAGCAAAAAAAGAGAGAGACAAAAGCTATCAATCTTGACATGCTTAATGCACTGCATATGATAGATATATCTGGAGGACAGTAAAATGGACACACTATTGCTAACATACAATCCGACCTATACTGAAATCCTGAAACATTTCAGACACTACGGTGGAGACGGAGCAACATTCTACGGATTTCCTGCTGACCAGGCAAGCAGACTGGCTTCCCAGACTTTTGCTAAAGTTCTTGATAATGTAGAAAAGCTTCCACTAGGCTTAGAGACTGAAGTAATGAGCACTGGAACAACAAGGATCAGAAGAGACGGAAAAAGACTTACAGTCCACACTGAAGTAGTTGAAATAAGGCTTAAAGGAAAGAAAACTGTTAAATTAATGATTGATAAAGTTGGAGCTGATTATACTGCAAAACTTAGAATCGGCAGCCATGATGTAAAATTCAATGGTGAAGTCCAGGCTCCTTTGAGAAAAGCCTTGCATGCATTAGTGCATTAATCATTCAAAATCTTCTAGATGCGTTTGTTTTTTTAATCCATCAATCACATCTGCAGGATTTTCTGAGTGAAAGATAAAAGCGCCTGACACAACAATGTCAGCGTCTATTTTCTTTATTGTCTCATAATTGATTCCGCCATCGACTTCTATCTCGAACTTTGAAGTCTTCTGCAGTTTCCTTAACTCTGCGAACTTAGGGATCACTTCCTCCATGAACTCTTGTCCTGCAAAGCCGGGCTCTACAGTCATCACCAGAACAAGGTCGACCTTGTCCAGGTATTGCTTAATTTCATCTACAGGGGTCTTGGGTGAAATTGAGATGCCTGCTTTGCATCCTTCGTTATGGATCATGTCAAGCAAAGCATTGATATCCTCTTCAACTTCACAATGTATCGTGATAATGTCAGAATATTTTGCAAACTCCTCTATGTACTTAGAAGGTTCAGCGATCATAAGATGGGTGTCAAAAGGCGTGTCTGTAACTTTGCTCAGACTTTTAAGCACGCATGCTCCAAAAGATATGTTCGGAACAAAATGTCCATCCATGACATCCATGTGCAGATAATCTACGTTCGGTATCTTCTCAATTTCCTCTTTCAGATTTGAAAAATCTGCTGCTAATATTGATGCGCTTACTTTCATCCCTTGATCACCCCTAATGGTCGTACTCTTGCAACCAGTGTTGCAATGCCTGAGTCATGAGAAGTCTTTACGACTTCGTCAACATCCTTGTAAGCACCTGGTGCTTCTTCTGCAACGCCTTTCCACGACGCTGATTTAACAACTATTCCGTGCGATGCAAGATCTTTTTTTACAGCCTCTCCCCTGTATTGCTTCAATGCAGCGTGCCTTGACATTGCACGTCCAGCACCATGAGCAGTCGAACCAAAGGTAAGGTCCATGCCTTTCTCTGTCCCAACCAATAGATATGATGCTGTTCCCATTGTTCCTGGAAGTATGACTGGCTGGCCAAAATCACGATGAGCTTCTGGAATCTCTGGATGACCTGGAGGAAATGCTCTTGTAGCCCCTTTCCTGTGCATCATGACTTTCTTTTTATTTCCGTCAATTGTATGTTCCTCGAATTTTGCGATATTATGAGCAACGTCGTATATTGTTTTCAGAGCAACATCTCCGAATACTTCCTTGAATGCAGATCTTACATGATGAGCGATCATATGGCGATTGCACCATGCAAAGTTTGCAGCTGCGCACATCGCTTTATAATAACGGTCTGCAAGAGGAGTGCCAAGTCTGGCGTGTATCAGTTCACGGTCAGGCAATTGCTGAAGCAATTCTGGATGTGTCTGCTCCATCTCACGGATGAAATCAGAACATACCTGGTGACCAAGACCGCGGGAACCGCAGTGTATCATTACTGTTATTTGCCCCTCTTTTTCAATGCCGAATGCCTTTGCTGTCTTTGCGTCGAATATCTTGTCAACATACTGAACCTCGAGAAAATGGTTTCCAGCGCCGAGAGTGTCTAATTGGGATTTTCCTCTTTCCTTGGCTTTTCCAGATACACAGGAAGCATCTGCGGCTTCCAGACATCCGTTTGATTCGCAATGGTCAAGATCATCTTCATTTCCGTACTTGTTCTTGACAGCCCATCTTGCTCCTGTGTTCAGCACTTCGTCAAGCTGATCTGATGTCAGCTTGATGCTGCTCTTGGATCCAAGACCGCAGGGCACATGCTTGAACATTGAATCTACAATCTCATTTATTTTTTCAAGAACCTGCTCTTTTGTCAGGGTCGTTGATAACAATCTTACACCGCAGTTGATATCATAACCGATCCCGCCTGGCGAGATGCAACCTTCCTTTGCATCCATTGCAGCAACACCGCCGATAGGAAAGCCATAACCTTCGTGCGCGTCAGGGCATGTGATGCCCCACTTCTGGATTCCAGGAAGGGTTGTGACATTTCTTGCCTGTCTCACGCAGTTAGCCTCCATCTGCTCCAGTAATTTTTCACTAAGGATGAATCTAGCTGGAACTTTCATCGGTCCTTCTTTTGGAAGTTCATAGATACAGGGACCTATTTTCTTGAGTTTTGATTTCAGCTCTTCGCCTTCCATCATATGTCACATAAAACTTGTATAACCCACTGGTTTCCTTCTTTTTTTATAAACATATCGTTGTAGGTGACTGCCTTTATATCTCCGCCAGTCTCATACTTGCCGTTTATAGTGTCGCCAACAACAGATGCGTTAAGTCTGAAACCTTTGTCTGTCTGCTGGATCTTAATTGATTTAACATCATTTAAAAGGAAACCTTTAGTGTCGATAAATACAAGAAATTCTGATAAGAAATCAAATAATAAAGCTTCATGGTTCTCACTCTCGATCGTAATCTTTTTTTCAATGACTGGTTTGATCTTTTTGATATCGATGATAAAACTGTACATTGCCCGAGCTGACTCTGCAAAAGCCTCTTCCAGTGTAGCTCCAGTCGCCTGGAACTTCAAGTCTGCTGTATGCTCTAGGAATTTGTACATCTTCAATACTCGATTATGGATGAAAAGTCAACCTTTGGATCCTCTTCTTTATTCTCCTCTGGCGGTGGAGAGTCAAGGAAGCCCAGGTTCAGGCTGCTGTTTTCAGAGCTATATGGATCCTCTTTGCCTTCTGTGTTGTTAGTCTTTGCAAATCCAATATCAAATGCTGCATGGTCCTCTATAAGGTGCATTAGCATCTTAATTATTTTCTTTATGTCCTCTTTTGAATCACGTAATGTGTCGATCTCAATTTTCATAAAATCACCTCAATCAATGACGATCGTGCCTGTAAATGATTTTCCCTTTAAACATTTTTCTAAATTATCTAATCCTTTTAATATGACAACTGGAACATTATGCTGATAAGCTATCTTTGCAGCCTTCTGGTCTATGACAAAATGCTGGCCAGGTTTGTACTTCATCTGCATTGCTCTTTTGTACATGTCTTTGTGTGAGATCCTTGGAATGAACTTTGCACCTTTTAATTTTGGATGTTTTGTGTACAATCCTTTAACATTTGTTATGTTTATGAACATGTCTGCTTTTGCAGAGGCTGCCAATTGCAGTGCAGTACCATCGCTTGTTGTTCCAGGTAGGATTCCTCCACAGACAACTATCCTCTGCCTCTTCAACCTATCAATTACTCCCTTTACTGTATGTAGGATGTACCAGTTTTTCATTCCCAGGAAAGTTGCGACAAGCATCGCGTTCAGTCTTGTCGCCATGATCCCTACTAAGTTTTGTGATCTTTGGTCGCGGCCTCCTTTTTGCACTGCTGCGATATAGTTGCGTGCAATCTTTCCCCCGCCTGTCACGATTATGAATTTGGTATCCTTCTGTTTGTTTATTATAGAACAGAACTTTTTCAGATAAAGATGGTTAACCTTATCTGGAACAATTATAGAACCTCCTAGACTGATCACCACTTTTTTCATATAGTGTCAGATAGAAATAGTATATATAAATCTTGTCATCTACCAACGACCTTGTCTTCTGCCCCGGCCCATGCCACGACCCATCCCTGATCCTGGCCTTGAACTCATCTGGTAATGCCCGCCTTCTATCTTGATGGCTTTGCCGTTCACAATCGCGTCAGCTATCTTTTTTCTTGCTGACAATATGAGCCGATGAAAAGTCGGCTGCGAGATCTTCATCTTTTCTGCTGCTTCTTCCTGATCAAGATTTTCTGCATCTTTTAATCTCACAGCTTCGAATTCATCAACTGTCAAGACTACCTCTTCAAGCTCACGTACAGGAACTCCTGCTGGCTTGAAATAGTTGATGTTCGGCTCTCCAAGCACTCTTCTCAATCTTCTGGGTCTTGGCATCTTATTCCAGTTCTTTCAGTCTTTTCTTTACATTGTCTATTTCTGCTAATAAATCTTTTTGTTCTTCCTCTAGTAATTGCTTCTCTTCTTCTCTTGTCATTGCTTGAGGAACAAAGCCCCTGCCCCGGAAACCACGGCCAAAGCCTCTTCTCATCCCTCTTCCGCAAGGGCCCATTCCACGGCCTGTTCCTGGGCCGTAACCCATTGGTCCTGTTCTGTCAAATCTTGGCATTTTTTGCCACCTCCACATAGTTTTGGATATATATTCAATATCCTATTATGAATATATATTCATAGAACTATTTAAAGCTTTCGGTCATTTTTAGGTGTTTTTGGGCTTTTTCACTGATTTGGATAGATTTAAGTAGAAGTTCCTAAAATCATATAACATGGTGGAAAGAACTGTTATTTTGGCAAAACCTGATGCTGTACAGCGCGGGTTGGTAGGGGAAATCATCAAACGATTCGAGCAGAAAGGCTTTAAAATCGCAGCTATGAAAATGGTGCATCCTAATGAGGAGCAGCTTGGGCAACATTATGCTGATGACATGGAGTGGAAACTTAGTGTTGGTGTTAAAACTTTGGAAGCTGCGAAAAAACAAGGTTTTGCAATGAACGAAACACCTGAGCAGATCGGGACAAGGATCCGAGGATGGAACATAGACTGTCTGCGTGATCCGATCGTAGCAATAATATTCGAAGGCCACCATGCAGTTGAAATGGGACGCAAGATTGTTGGCCATACAGAGCCGCGGCAAGCTCTTCCTGGAACTATCAGAGGGGATTATTCTGTAGATTCATTTGAAGTTGCTGACAAAGGAAAAAGAGTAACTAGAAATCTTGTCCATGCATCTGGAAGCCAGAAAGAAGCTGAAAATGAGATAAAAGTCTGGTTCAAGGATGAAGAGATCTTCAACTATGCTAAGAAAGAGTGGGAAGTAATACACGGTTAAAGAAAGTCTATCTCCATCTCTAAAGCGTCCTTTGTCGGATACTCTTCAACAATGGCGCAATTCTGTATTTTCTTTGATAATTTTTTTGCATTTGCAATAGAAGTTATCAGTCTAAGCTTGTCGAGATCAATTATTGTATCTATCTTGAAATCCCGCCTTAGCTCTTACTGCATCTGAGCGAGAACCTTAAGGATTGCATTGTACTGCTTTTTATTCTCCCTAATTTTTCTGAGCTGGACATGGTATCCAAACCCTGGTTTCATGTTTTCCAAATAAATAACACCGCGAACCAACATGCCTTCTGTAGTGACCTTGTCGTATTTTGTCTTTGCATTCTTCGCCCGTCTCTTGATCCTGTTGGCAAGCTGGACCTTGTCCTTGAGCTTTGCAGTGCAGTAATGTATCTTTAGCTTTGGATATTTTTTCATTAATTCTAATGCTAAATTTTCGCTTCCTTTAGCTGCATAGCTGATGCCGTCTTTTGAGCTGAAGCCCATGTCATGGATCTCTTTTGCATGGACACCTGTAACTTCGAACTCATTGAAATTGAAGAAATCAACATGATCCTTGAAGTAATCTATAAGTTCTACCAGTTTTTCTTTATATCCTGGGATGATCGGGATCTCGATGCCAATTTTCCACTTGAATCTTTTAGCATGCTCTATCTTGTTCCAGAATGTTTTGTACGGGGCTGTTGTGAAATCCGGATGGAACCTTATCTCATCGAGGCCAGCCTTATAGAGCTGCTCGAGTTTTCGATCTGTAACTAAAGGAAGCGGTGCGTAAAGATGGATGTGAAACTTCTTGCCAAACTTTTTCTTCAGTGTTTTTATGTATCTGATTGTTCGGCTCAGTTTCATCAGTGGATCTCCGCCAGTGAAACCAGCTCCAAGAGAATTGCACATCTTTGCCTCTTCAAGTATTTCATTGATACTGTTCTCATCCTTGATCTCCCACTCGTTCGCGCAGATTACATCTTTTCTATACTTTCTCTCTGACAACGGACAGTAGAAACAGTTCTGGCTGCAAAGTCCAGTTACAAACATGACTAATTTCGCACCTTTGACGCATTGCCTGCATCCTGTGCAGAAATTTCCATTAGCCCAAGAAAAATAAGGTGTCTTTTTCATCTTATATCAGATCAAGATAATTCTTGTGGATAACTTGTTCAACTTCCTCTGGAACCATGCCTTTGATCTCTGCGATCTTCTTGATAGTTTCAGTCACAAAAGAAGGTTCGTTCCTCTTATCCCTGAAAGGAGAGAGATAAGGAGCATCAGTCTCTGTCAAAAGTTTATTGATATCAGTGCTTTCAACAATCTGCTGGAAGTTCTGCGCACGAACAACATTTGTCGGTATTGAAAAATACCATCCATTCTCCTGGCATCTCTTGACTAAAGATTTCTTTCCGCAGAAACAGTGCATGACAACTTTCTTCAATCCGGATTTTTCTATCATTTCTATAACATCAAGCTCTGCTTTTCTTGAATGCACAATGATTGGTTTGTCTGTTCTTTTTGCAAGATCCAAGAACTTTTGGAACAGTTCTTTCTGGCTTTCCTTGTTTGTCTTTTCACCCAGAGAATAATCAAGAGCGATTTCACTTATTGCGACAACCTCTGGATCTTGTAGCTGTTCCTCGATCCATTTCATCTCTTCGTCAACATCAAATGTTTCTATGTTCCAGTCAACATCAAACTGCTCCAGCTCTGCCTTCAGCTGGTCTGGGGGATATATCCCAAGAGCTGCTTTCACATTCTTGTGCTTTTTTGCCAAGTCTAAGGCAAACCTGTTGGATCGAGGACTGATCCCACAAGTTACAACAATCATATCCTTCGCTCTTTGCAGGACTTTGTCTAGATCCTTTTCAAAATCCGGATGATCCAGGTGGCAGTGTATATCTAATAACATATAAAGAAACAAATCGAGGTTATATAAAAGGTTTATCTACGTTTCAAATATCTATCCAATCTATCCATAGCTTTCTCTATTATCTTATAGTCTGTTGCATAGCTGAACCTGCAGAAGCCTTCGCCTGCTTTGCCAAAATCACGACCTGGAACACATGCGACCTTTGCTTTCATCAGCAGTTCGCGTGCAAACTTCTTGCTATCCTTTGAATAGTTCTGGATGTTTGCAAAGAAATAGAATGCACCTTTTGGCATGTTGCTGTGCAAACCTGCTTCATTCAACCGTTTGTAGAGCATCTTACGTCTTCTATCATACTCTTTGACCATTGCGTTTGTATATTTTGCAGGCAATGACAAAGCTTTTGTTCCGACCATCTGTGAGATTGTGGGTGCACAGATTGTTGTGTAAATATGCGTGTGTGTCAGGGCTTTTGCCAAAGGCTTTGGAGCGACACAGAAACCTAGACGATAGCCGCACATTGCATAAGTTTTTGAGAATGTGAAAAAAGAGACCGCATATTTCTTCATTCCGTTCAAGGATCCGATGGATATATGCTTGGCACCATCATACACTATTTTTTCATAAGCCTCGTCTGTGAAGACATAAAGATCTTTGTCAACTGCAATGTCTGCTACCTCTTCAAGAATTTTCTTGGATAGGACATTGCCAGTCGGGTTTGCAGGCGAATTTATTAGGATGACTTTAGTCTTTTTGTTTATGCTCTTTCTTATATCATCTGGATTGATTGCAAAATCATTATCCTGCTTCAACTGGAAATATCTTGGAACAGCGTTGAACAGTTCAATGGTTGGCATATAAGCCATGAAACTTGGATCAGGAATTATAATCTCTTCAGAGACATCCATTGTACATGCAGCTGCCATCAACAATGCTTCCTGGCTTCCGCAAGTCACGACAATCTCTTCTGGTTTTGCATTGATCTTATTCTCTTTCTTCAGCTTCTTGATTATTGCTTCTTTCAGCTCGTGCCTTCCGCCTGGAGGAGAATAATGGTTGCACTTGCCTGCGACTTTCTTGGTGAAATCTATCAATGGCTTTGGCAGGCCGAAGTCAGGCTCGCCTGGACCTAAAGAAAGTATCTCTTTATGCTCTGCTGCGATCTCTATCAATTTTCCTATCTCTAAATCTGGAAGTTCTAATTCTCGTTCAGATATGTCTGTCATTTTATTTACATAAACCTTGGTAAGGTATTATCCAGGATTGGCCCACTAATAATCTTAATTGCGATAAAGAATTGTAAACTGTTCCAGTATTTGGATCAATAGCTGGCAATGGTTGCGCACTACTCATATCACAGTTTCCTGTTGCGCAGTCAGAATTAACCCAGCACGATAAGTGTTGTGCACAAGGTACATTCCAGGGACTTGGAATATTAATATCATCACAATACGGCGGAATCGGCGGACACGGTGCGCAGCTTCCTCCGCAGTTCCAATCGCTCTCATCAATGTCTGCAAGAAGATTTGAACAATGAGTTGGATATGGTGTTGATGGTGTTGGAACTGGTGTTGTTGCATTAGGAGGAGGAGTTGGTGTTGGTACTGGCACTGGTGTTGGAGTCGGGCTTGGTACTGGAGTTGGACTCGGTGTTGGACTTGGCGCTGGTGCTGTTGGAATCGGTGTTGGTGCAGGAGTTGGAATTCCACCTAAGCCTGGTTGTAGCGGTACTGGAATAGGAATAGGTACTGGAACTGATATCGGTGCTGGTGCCATTGGAAAAAGTGATGGCTGGACCATTATTGCTGGAGCTCCTCCTTTGATGAGATAATAATGGTTGCACACATTGTCAGCACAGAAGTCCCATGAATAAGCATCGTTATCATCACACTCGCTGTCTTTTGTACATTCAACATATCTATCTTGTGTGATCTCAAGTTTCATATAATACAAACAGATATTCTCAACGCAGATGTCTGTTGTATAAAAATCAAGATCATCACAGTCAGAATCAACACGACATACTTCTCCTTCACCTAAAGGCTCTGCAGGCTCTTCTGGGATTTCTTCTTCAGGAAATTCTTCTTCTATCTCGTCACCAAAAGCTTCTTTTCTAAGATTATGGATCCAGAGAGAAGATATTATAATAATCCCAATTATTACCAATATAATGATAAGAATCAAACCCCTCTTTTTCATCATGGATAGAAATAGAAATACTTGTATATAAATCTAATTATTGAATCCTGCTCTTCAGAGCAGCTACAATGATAGGAAGAGCAATGGTCGCGTCACAGATGACATCAACAAAATCTCCTTCTGTGCTCATCTTTCCCCAGGAGATGCCCTCTTTCAGGTCTGCGCCAGAACTTCCGCCGAACTCTGGTCTGTCAACCTTTATCTGTACACCATAGTCAGCGCCTTTTGGGGCGAATTGCATTGCCTGCTGGATATAGTTCTTTGGCACTCCACCTCCAAGATAGAAGACGCCTGCTTTTTTTACTTTCCATGCAATGCCCAGCATCTCTTTAAGATCATCAAAAGCGCGTGTCTCTGCTGACTTTCCTTTTGCAATGTTTCCCCACATCATCAAACCAATGCCAGAGTCACTTATCGCAGGGCAGAAAACAGGAATCTGTTTCTCACTGCAGATCTTAAGTATCGAATTGGAATCTGGAAGCAATGATCCTAGTTTCCATAAGAAATCTTTTATTGATTTTTCTTTTGCCAGTTCATCAAAATGTTTGGCAAAGAAATCTTCCATTCCTTCGTAGACTTTGTTCGGCATGAATGAATCATAAATACGATCGATCTGTTTCTCTCTCAGTTCTTTATCATCAGCATTCTCTGTTCCTTGATAATGTGAGTATCCCAAAGCCTCTATCAAATCATGTGTCAGGTTGGCTCCTGTTGTCACAAAAACATCGATCCATCCATTCTTCAGCATGTCAATGACAAGCTCTTTCATTCCGCCTGGCACCATTGCGCCTGCAAATCCAAAAAATATTTTACACTCTGGATCTGTTATCATCTTTTCATAGATAGAGACTGCTCTTGCCATACGTCCAGCACCCATCACACCAGACTTCTGCATAGCATTCACTAGATCATTTACAGTCATGTCTTTTGTGACTTTGATATGGTCTACTTTCTTATGCATAAGCATACCAAGTGAGAAGTCTATTAAAAAGCTTTGCCTCAGAACGGGTCAAGACCGTCGTAGAATTCAAGGTACCTGACAGCAGTCTTAATTTTTTCAAGCTGGCTACGTCTGCTCTCAGTCTCCCTGTCAACACTTTCCTTAATATCTAATAGATATCTGATCTCGTCTTCGAGTATATCAATCGGAACATCAGAAGCTGGAGAAGGGTCTTCTTCAATATCAGTAAAATATGGTCCCATCCTAGTTCACCTTTGTTGGATCTGGCACTGGCAGCAGCAGGATAGGTGCTTTGAATTTGTATAATACTTTTTCGTCAGCGTTTGTCACATACAAAATAACATCCTGCATTCTATCTGTGTCCTTGCTTCCTGGAAAGTAGAATGATTTCAGTGTGTCTCCGATATTAACCTTTCTTGCTCCACGGAACAAATTTACGATATAGAAAGAATAGATACCAGTTCCGAAATGTTTTTCACCTGCCGCTTCCAATTCAGTCTGCCTTTTCAAAAGAATCCGGCTGTTAGTAGAGACAACAGGGTACATGACAGGAAGATTATCTGCTGAGGAACCTATCATCCTCTGGAAGACTCTGTAATCTTCTTCAGATAATGTGACCTCATCAGTGCATAATGGTTCTCCTGGAGCAACTTCCTGCAGTGAAGGACTCTTAGGAAGCACCAGATCGTATTTGACTGTGATTGTACTTGGAGAATAACGCATTCCCTTTGCCAGTGCCATCTCTCTGTTCTTTACATGCACAAGATCACATCTGACTGTAAACTGACAGTTCTCATCTGTATTCTTTTCAAATTTGAAACTATCAGCATCAATTTGAAATTCTAGTTCCTCATCTGCAAAAAACTTATCCTTGAACTTGTATTTCAAGTAGCTCATGTATTTGTTCCGTATTGCAAACCAGCTGAACAATCTTCTCAGTGGTTTTGGGATCCATGCATGATGCTCATCAAAATAAGTATTTACTTTTTCAAAATGATGCCTGTCAAAATATCCTGTAATCAGATGCTCTGCAAGAGATGCAATCAGGTTGCCCTGTACAATGGCCCTGTTTGTATACGGATTTGGATCAGTATGAACAATATTGTGGTCCCCTGTGATATCACTGAACTTTAAGATGTCTTCAAGGGATGCTCTGCATCTAAAGGTCCCTTGCTCTAGATCAAGAACATAACGCTCTCTTAGATGCTCTGGAAATATGAATGTTGGTAGAAACTCTGGCACTTCATCTTCTAGTGGCAGTGTATCAGCTTCTCTTTGATGAAAATCCAGAAAAGCAGGAGCCACTCTAGGTCCTAAAACTGGTGCATATTGTTCTATGTTAGGTTGAGGCGCCATTATAGAGTAATAAGTTTAGGGACGAGATTTATAAAGGTTTCGTGGCGAGAGAGGCAAGTTTATATATAAATTGACAGAACCTTATACTTATGGCAAATCCAAAGGTGCTGGTGGCATTTCCAACTTATGATGGGCAGAAATACTGCCTGGAGCCGTTCCTTGAAGGTATAAATAATCTGGATTATGATAATTTTGACATTCTTGCTGTTGACAATTCTGAAACTGACGAATATTTCAAGCACCTGCAGAGCAAAGGTGTTCCAGCTATGCGGGATGCAAAAGAATATCCTGACAAGTTTGAGAAGATCAGGGGAAGCAGGAAGATGATAAAGAATATTTTTCTCAAAGGAGATTATCAGTATCTTCTTTATCTGGATAGTGATGTGATTGTTCCGAAAGATGCAATCAAGCAACTGTTGTCAAGAAAAAAAGATATTGTCTCTGGAGTATATCTTAATGGAATGAGAATAAATGGAAAACCAGGAGTATTTCCAGTGCTCTATGATTTTGTATCAGATGATCCAGAGGATAAGCGTGTCAAGCTTATGACAAGAAATGATGTCATGCCTGAGAAGTTCAAGGAGATCGCGTGCGGAGGGATGGGTTGTGTTTTAGTTTCAAGGGCAGTGCTTGTTGACACTACATTTGACAAGATCGAGAACACGACTGATGATGTCAGCTTTTTCCTTGAAGCGAGAAAGCTCGGGTTCAGGGCATATGTGGACACTTCTGTGAAATGCAACCATATCAACTATCCGCTGGATGACAAAAGGAATATGTTCTTTGACTGGAACTACTATAAAAACAGATAAATATATATAGAAGAAATTCTTAATACACTTTATGAACAAAAGAGGTGCGCATTATACTGTATTTGTGCTTGTCATCCTATTCATATTTGTCATAATATTTTCTGCGATTATCTTGGTGCCAGAAAACACAATGACTGGCAAAAGCATAGCAGCCCTTGAAGCGTACGGATGTTTTGATTCTGATGAAGGCGGGGATATTTTCACAGCAGGGGTTGTGACATACAGTGAAGGAGATGTTGTGAAGAAAGCTTATGATGAATGTGAAGGAAATACATTGATCGAATATTCCTGCGAGAAGAATTATGTTGTGGCAACAGAGAAAGCTTGCGAGAATGTCTGTGTTAACGGAGCATGCGTATAATTATTTGAACTTCTTATTTTTCTTCAGCCATCTGTCATAATCTTCAACAGTCCGGAACATGAACTTGACTTCTTCTATGTTTTTTTCACAGTCTTTCATAGAATAAACTTTGCAGATCGGCGGGCGTCTATCATAAATCGCACATTTCCCGTCCTTGCCGCGATGCTCGCAGGGAAAGGGAATTTGCACTAACCAGGTATCCTCATTGTCAATATACACAGAAATTCCTTTGTGGTACAAATACCAGCGGATATTCTCAAAATCTTCCTTTAATCTTGGAGTCTCTATGTCGATCGCTATTGTTTTGCAGCACTCGCCGTCACATTCTTCGCAGGTTATCATTTTTCAAATAAGATCATTGATTTGTATAAAAAGTTTGTTATTCTTCTACTTGTAGAAGAAAGTATACTTGTATTCTTTTACAACATCTATTATACTTATTCTCTGGATTATATCTGAATAATTATCCATTAGATATTGCATAAGTTTCCTGAAATCAGCTTCATTCTCAAATTCAAATTCGGGCTCGAGATCCCATTCGCTTATCACCCTAAGATTGTGTATCACATTTGGATTCTTCTTCAGGTCGTTCCAGAGCAGTTTTAATCTGTCATTATCAGGATTTTTCAGATAGATGAAAGTCTTGAAAAAATTCAGGCCGAGTTTTTCATAGTCAATGATCAACCTGAAATTAAGGATGACCTGTTCTTTCAATAGCTTGCGTATCCTGTTCGCAACTACTTTGACAGAGGTGTTTGTTTTTTTTGCAATGTCAAGAGCAGAAAGCCTTGAATTTCCTGAAAGCACTCTTAATATTTTCAGATCAGTATCATCAAGTTTTGCAGGCTTAGTGTCAATTGGCTTACGGAATTCTGTTCTTTGCTTATTGACAAGAAAATTTCTAGGCAGAGAATAATAATTATCCAACACAGAAACAGCCTTTGCTGCTATTATCTTGTTTCCAAGGCTCATTATCTTATCTTTGATAAGATTAAGTTCCATTAGATCTTTAACAGTGCTTGAAATCATGCAATCCCACTCCCCTCTGCAGCTGGCGATCCAGATGACCTGTGGAATTGTTTTCACTTTCTTATAGAATTCTTCTTCTGTCTTTAGGGGTATTCCGTTAAATTTTAAGCATATCTTAAAGTGGACGAGGTCCAGCTTGAAAAAATTAGGCAGTGCGTGATAGCCTGTGATTATTCCGTTATTCTCAAGCCTTTTGACCCTATAATGGACAACCTCTGTGCTGAGCCCTACATTCTTTCCTATATGAGAATAGCTTGCTCTTGCGTTCTTGTCAAGTTCATATAGTATCTTCCTATCCTTTTTATCCAAAACAATCATATTTTTTAATAAAAAGACAATATTATATAAAAATGTTTCTAAATATTAAAAATTCTAATAATAAGTTTTAATAATTCTCCCAAAAATAGTAACTGCATAGTAATTAACAGGAGGATTAAAATGAAGAAACTCATAATTGTTTGTTTGATGATTGCCCTTGTCCTAATAGCTGGGTGCGGGCCAATGACAGGAAGTTCTGTCAAAGAGGATTCAGTAAAGATAGGTGCTGTGCTTCCTTTGACAGGGGATGCTGCTTCTTATGGAGAGGCTGCAAGAAACGCAATGACATTAGCTGCTGATGAGATCAATGCAAAAGGCGGTGTCAGAGGAAAGAAGATAAAACTGATCTTCGAAGATAATATGCTCGATGCAAGCACTTCGCTGACAGCAGTCAACAAATTGATTGAGATAGACCAAGTAACTGGACTTGCTTCATTATCAAGCGCGAATACTGTAGTGATATGTCCAGTAGCAGAAGAAAAAAAAGTTCCATTGATGACAATTGGGACCAGTGATGCTATAACAACCAAATGCGGAGACTTTACTTTCAGAGTCACTTCTCCAGACAGTTTTCAGGGGCTGAAGATGCTCGAGACTGTACAGGAGATGGGGCTGAAAAGAATAGCAGTCGCATTTGTCAATGACGAATACGGTGTTGGTCTTTCAAGAACACTACTGGAGAAACAAAAAGATTTCGGAATCGAGATAGTTGCTGTTGAATCTTTTGAGGTTGGAGAGATTGATCTGAGAACCCAGCTGATAAAGATCAAAGAGAAAAAGCCTGACGCGATCCTGCTGATTCCAATTCTTGCAGAAGGGATACGTTTTGTTGTGCAGGCAAAAGAATTAGGCATTGACATACCGATAATCAGCGGAGAGGCGATCAAGGACGACTCTTTTTTTGAAGGAACTGGAAGCGCGTCTGACGGCATATATGTAACGTTCTTTGCAGAGAACAAAGATCAATTAGGAAAAGACTTCAAGGCAAAGTACGATGCAAGGTTCGGAAAAGAAGCGTCTGACATTTTCGCAGACTTTTACTACGACATTATCTACCTTTTCGCAGATGCAATGGAAAGAAGCGGATTTGACAGGGAAGACATAAAGAATGCGCTCTACACAGCAGAGCTTGACGGCGCGTCTGGATACAACAAATTCGACCAGAACGGAGATGTTGCAAAGCCTTTCGCACTGTTCAAGGCAGAGAACGGAGAGTTCGTAGAACAATAGATTTTATTTTTTCTTTTTTACTTATTATTTACTTATTCTAAAGAAAAGAATAGCCCCGCGCGGATTCGAACCGCGGTCACCGGCTCCAAAGGCCAGTATGATTGGCCACTACACCACGGGGCTGTATTGATTAGAAGGAACAGAACTGTATAAAAAGGTTACGATAAATAAAAAGAAAAATTAGCCTTCTGGCCATGCGAATGGAGCCAAGTATTCTTCTATTGTCTCGGGTCTTCTCAATAGAGCGATTGAACCATCTTCCCTTAGCATGACTTCACCGCACCTTAATTTGCCGTTATAGTTCGAACCCATAGGCCTTCCATGGGCACCTGTATCGTAGATGAACACAATATCTCCGCGTTCCATTACAGGCAGGGTCCTGTCAACAGCGAACTTGTCGCAGTTCTCACACAAGGAGCCAGTGACATCAACCATTTTCTGTCGAGATTTATTATCTTTCCCAAGTACAGTTATGTGATGGTAACAGTCAGGTCCGTATGCTCCAGGCCTTGCAAAGTCAGCCATGCACGCATCAAGCCCAACATAAGTTTTATGTTTCTCAGCAACATGTCTCACAGTGGTTGCAAGCCATGCATGAGGTCCTGTCATGACTCTTCCACATTCCATGACAATCCTTGGGAGTTTGATACCCGTACCTTCAAACCTGTTTTGGTAAATCTTCTTAATTTCGCCTGCAACAAATTCAATATCAACTTCTTCTTGTTCAGGTCTGTAAGGAACTCCAACTCCCCCTCCCAAGTTGATAAAGTCAAATTCTATCCCGACTGCTCCTGACAATTCAACAACAAGATCAATAAGCATTCTTCCTGTCTCAACAAAGTAATTTGCATTAAGTTCGTTTGAGGCAACCATTGTATGGAGCCCGAATCTTTTTGATCCAGCTTCTTTCATTCTTCTATAGGCTTCAAAAATTTGTTTTCTTGTCAATCCATATTTTGCTTCAACCGGATCACCTATGATTGCATTGCCTGTTCTTTCTTTTCCAGGGTTGAACCTGAAACAGATTGTCTCTGGAACTCCAACATCATTGAGGAGTATCGGTATATGCTCTATATCGTCAAGATTGATTATTGCGCCCATCTCATTGGCTTTTCTGAATTCTTCTGTAGGTGTGTCATTAGATGTGAATATTGCATTAGGCCCAGTAATACCAACTCGTTCTGACATAATCAACTCAGGCATCGAACTGCAATCAGTTCCTGCGCCTTCTTCTGCGAACATTGAAAGAATTATTGGAAGAGGAGCTGCCTTTACTGCAAAATAATTCTTGAATCCTCCGGGGACCCATGAAAACGCAGTATTGAACCTTCTAATTGTTCCTCTCATGCCTTTTTCATGGTATATATTGATTGGCGTAGGATATCTTTCAAGCATATCCCCCAATCTTTCTATTATTTCACCAGGGACTTTTTTTACAACCATTTTCACAGCCCCCTTATCCGTTCTGCTGCTTTTTCCACATTCTCTCTGCTCTGGAAGGCGCTGAATCTTATGTAGCCTTCTCCGCCAAAACCTTTTCCTGGTGTACAGACGATATATTTTCTTTCAAGCATGTCCTGAAAATATGCCCATGAATCATCTCCGACCCTGGCCCAGACATAAGGAGCATTTATTCCTCCAAAAACAGGAGCACCTGTTTCCTCGAGAGCTTTTCTTATTATCCCTGCATTTTCCATGTAAAAATCTAGTATCTGCTGTGAGGCTTCTATTCCTTCAGGTGTCAGTGCTGCGATTCCTGCTGCCTGCGAGACATTGTTCGCACCATTAAATTCTGTGCACATTCTCTTGTTCCAGGCCCAATTCAAGGTAAAATTTGCAGGCTTGTCTGTATTCTCAGTTTCAAGAGATTTTGGAACAACAGTCCAACCAAGCCTCACTCCTGTGAATCCGAATTGCTTTGAGAAGCTTCCAATCTCAATTGCACATTTTTCTGCATCATTTATCTCATAGATTGAGCGAGGTATTCCTTTTTCCGAGATAAAGCTTTCATATGCACTGTCATAAATAATGATAGCTCCGTTCTGCATAGCCCATCTAACCGCACCCTCGAGCTGTTCTGTTGTTGCAGCTGCGCCTGTAGGGTTGTTCGGCGAACAGATGTATAATAGATCTGCTTTTACCCCAGAAAGATCCGGAAAGAAATCATTCTCTGGAGTGCATTCAAGATAAATTAATCCTGGAAATCTTCCTGTTGCACTATTGACTTTTTTTGTTCTGCCAGCAATAACATTGCTTCCTTCGTAAACGGGATATGCCGGACATTGAAGAGCGATCCTTGAATCAAGAGAAAATATTTTTTGTATCGCTGCAGAATCACATTTTGCTCCGTCACTTACAAAAATCTCATCTGCGCCATAGACCCCCCCATATTTAACTTCACTTATCATCTCTCTCAACAATCTGTTTCCTTGCTCAGCACCATAACCATTGAACCTGTCAAGTCCTGCTTCATGAAGCAGGTATCTTATTTTTCTTTTCGTAGGGTCTACTATTTTTCGGATTTCAGATAGAGGATAACCCCGTCTATGACTAAGCCTCGTTGCTGCATCTGCCATGGCAGCTGTGATTATCCTAGGCAATGGTTCTGTCACATCTCCTATGCCCATCCGTATAATATCTGTTTTAGCATCTGGATGCTCAAGGACAAATGCTGCTGTCCTGTCAGCAATCTCCTTAAATAAATAAGATTCACCTTCAAATTTTCTGAAATTTTCATTAATTTTTACCATATCTCTCCCTCCAGCTATTTTTATTCCTAAATTTTGAAAGGGGAGATACTAAGAAGAATATAAGTGTTTTGCAAATTGCGTTACTACGAATTTAGACGAATTTTCTTAATATCATTCGCCTAATTTATTCATCTGCTTCACCCTTCTCCTATGTCTCTCTTCCTTTGAGAAGGGTGTTGCAAGGAAAGTTTCAACGATCTTGGGGATCTCGTCTTCTTCAGTATAATCTGCGCCTATTGCCAGGACATTCGCATCATTGTGCTCGCGTGCTGCTTTTGCTTCTTTGACAGACCTGCACACTGCTGCCCGTACGCCTTTGAATTTATTCGCGACCATTGCCATGCCAATGCCGGATCTGCAAACCAGAATACCTTTCCAGTCTGGATGCTCTTTTACATCTTTTCCAATCCGAGCAGAAAATTCAGGATAATCACAGGATTCACCAGAGTAACAGCCGATATCTTCGTACTCTTCACCAAGCTCATCAAGCTGGTCCTTGATCTTTTTCTTTAATTCAAATCCGCCATGGTCAGAACCAATAACTATCATAAAGAAAAAAATAGAATGCTTGTATTTAAATTTATCTCCTTATCATGAACCCGATTATCACAAGGATCAGGACCAGCACGATAATCCCAAGACCTGCAAGAATCGCAATCTCTTTTCCGCGGTTGGCAAAGAACATTGAAATCACTCCTTTGTCCTGCTCAGGAACATTCGCAACACCTTTTCCAACAAGAGCGCCTGTTGTTCTGCTGTTGACCACTGGAGCCTGCTCTGCTTCTGTATCGCAGGCAACTGTCAAAACAACTGTCTTAACTATTTTTTTATTGAAATATTCGACAATGATTTCAAATTCATAGGTTCCTTTTCTCGCATCTTCTGGAATATCTATCAGGAAATCTTTCTCGATCTTATTATACTGGTCGAGGCTACCGACTTTTAATGTTGCTTCATATTTTTTCTCGATGCCAAGCTCTTTGTTAGTAACTAAAACTTTCACTGTCTCTGTGACAAGACCTCTGTTCTCAAGATCAACTGTCAGAGTTGTCATCTCTCCGCAGTCGACTATTGCAGGATCAAAGACAGGCTGGCTGACAAGAATGTCGTGAGCTCTTTTTCTCAGATGCAATGGGAACACAAAGGATTCTTCCTGTTTTTCTTTATTGTCATCTTTTCCCTCTGCCTCTATCTCAAGTATGTAATCTCCTGTAAGAGCATCCTCTGGAATGTCAAAGACAACTTCCTTGTCCTTGTCTTCTCCAGCATCAAGGCCAAAATCCCTGAACTCATAGTATAGATCGTCGCCATTCCCTCTGATGTCGTGGATAGTGACAGTCATCTCGATTCCGTCAATCTCAATATCTTCACGTTCGTCAAAAAGATTCTCTATTTCAACAACCAATCGTAGTTCTTCTCCTGGCCGGATCTCAAAATCTGTTGTATCCTGCTCCAGGTTAGAAAATTTCTGGCCATTGACATAAGCATCAATATTCTTGAATGCCAATTCATCTGCAGAAGCAATAGAAACTAAAGTCAGCATCAATATTCCAATGATAAGCAATAAGCATAATTTCTTCATAACAATCAACCCCGCAATTATAAGAAGCTATTTTTTTGAATATATAAATATTGCGATTAGAATAAATTCAGTAAGATTTTGCAAAATAGATCTGCTTCTTGGCTGGTTTTCCGCATTGAGGGCATTTCTTGCCTTTCAGGTTAGGCTGTTTAAAAGGCATGTTCAGTATCTTTGCTCCGCCTGTCTTGTCCTTCATCCAGTCCTCGCATTCCTCTTCTTCGCACCAGATTGTCTTGACCAATTTTTTATTCTTGATTGCTTTCTCTATATCTTTCCAGTTCTCTGTCTCTACAGTATTGTCCTTTAGGAATTTTTTTGCATTGTCGAACAAGGATTTCTGCACTGCTTCAAGCATTGCTGGAATCTTTTTCTTCAGATCCTTCAATGGCACTGCCTCTTTCTTCCCATTGTCCCTTCTCGCGACCATGACCTGGTTCTTCTCAAGATCTTTAGGACCGATCTCGATACGCAAAGGAATTCCTTTCAGCTCCCAGTCATTGTATTTCCATCGGGGAGTGTATTCATCCCTGTCGTCAAGGATAGGATTGAAATCTTTAAGCTGAACTGAGATCTCTTTTGCTTTTTTCAGCACTTTTTCTTTTGTCTTGTCAAAGATGATAGGGACAATGACTAATTTATTGTAGGCCAACCGTGGAGGGATGACCAATCCTTTGTTATCGCTGTGCATCATTATCAATGCGCCAAGCATTCTTGTCGAGATTCCCCATGAATTCTGCCATGGAGTATGCTCCTTCTCATCTTTTCCAAGAAATTTAATGCCGAAACTTTTTGCAAAGCCCTGGCCTAAGAAATGTGATGTTCCCATCTGGATCGCTTTTCCGTCTGGCATCAAGGATTCGACACTGTATGTCCTGTCAGCGCCTGCAAATTTCTCCTTGCTTGATTTGCATCCAGGCATCGCTGGTATTGCCAGCAGTTCTTCGCATACTTTCTGGTACTCGATCAGATATTTTTTTGTCTCGTCATCGCATTCTTCTGCAGTCTCGTAGACACAGTGTCCTTCCTGCCATAAAAATTCCCGGGTGCGCAGAAATATTTTTGTCTGCTTTACCTCCCATCTTATTGTGTTGGACCACTGGTTTATCCTTAACGGAAGATCGCGATAGCTCCGGATCCATTTTGAATAAGAATCATACATTATTGTCTCGGATGTTGGTCTTAATGCCAATCTCTCCTCGCCTTTCTCCTGCTCAATCCATGCGAGCTCTGGTGCAAAACCTTCTGCATGCTCAGCCTCTTTTTTGAAGAATGACTCTGGGATAAGCAATGGGAAATACGCGTTCCTGACATCCATCTCTTTTATCCTAGCGTCAAAAAATTTCTGGATCCCTTCCCAAAGGACATAGGCATTAGGTCTGATCACCATAAAACCCTGTATCACTGCAGGATCTGCCAGCTCTGCTTTCTGGATCACTTCAGAGTACCAGTCAGGCATATTGTCTTCTTTATTCACTGTGATGCCAGCCTGCTTTTTCTCCTCTGCTTTCTTCTTTGCCATGAGAAAAAGGGAGGTATAGGTGTATTTAAAAGTATCTCAAAAAGAAATATGAGCCCGCCCGGATTCGAACCGGGGTCCCATGGTCCGAAGCCACGTGTACTGTCCAGGCTATACTACAGGCCCATACGAGAAAAGTATTCTGAGTGATTTATAAATATTTGTATAAGAAATCAAGAAAAAATTAAGAAGCCTTTATTCTTCAGATTCCTCAGGCTCTTCGACATGGCCCATTGCAGTCTCTTTAGGAGCAGCAACTCCTTGCTTCACTCCAAGTATGATCTCGATTGTTGAAACTCTAACTTCTTTTCCTTCCTTGTTCTGGAACTCTTCGCTGTCAACCTTGATATCTTTTATCTCTACCTGGTCCTTAAGAAATCTTTTGCATGCAACTTCTGCAATGTCAACTGCACGCGATATGAACTTACCCCGCGCCTTCACAATAACTTCTTTTGCACCTTTTGTTGTGAACTGCATAACCACGCCAGTCACGTAGTTCATAAAAGGCTTACCCCCTACAAAAATTGAGTTGTCTGCCATTTGTGTTACCTCCTGTAATCTATAATTCTTCTCTAGTTCTCATCATTCTGGTCAAGTAGCCCGCGATAACATTCCGAAGTTTTTTGGAAGGAATGCTAGCATACTGGGTGACCAATTGCTTGTTCTCTTCAAATGTCGTCTTAAAGTTCTGATTATGATCGTTATACAGTTTTCTTGTTACTCTCTTTATCAGTTTTGTTTTGATACGTCCCATGTATACAACCCAGTTACAGAAAATCAATAGTCCATATATAAAGGTTGTGGTGCAGCTATATATGAACCAAATCTTTATAAATAAGTTCGAATTCACATTACCTGTGAGAGAAAAGAAGGAGGCTTTTTTTCTCTGGGGTCGTTTGACACCAGGAAACTAAAATATACCAAATGGGGACCAAAAGTACCATAAAACCATTAAAACCGTCCTTAAAAGAGCAGATTCGCTATATAGCGTTCAAAATAATCTCTGTTAAGGAAATAAAGGATTTTTCAAAGGTAAATGATGCGGTTCTCGAGCATATCTCTATGTTCATTGGAGAGCTCGGAATGGCTAAAGCAGGTCCTTCTCTAATCAAGAATAAATGGAAGCAGAAAGAGCAGGCTGGAGTCATAAAAGTTAACAGGCGGTATGTAGATCATATTAAATCAAGTTTATCTTTGATTAAAGAAATTAACAACCAGCGCGTGATCGTGAAATCGATTTCAACATCGGGTATGATCAATAAGGCTGGCAAAGCAATCGGAGGTTGATGTAAAAAATGGAAATGGATCATCAAGCAATGGGGTACGACAGGGCTATCACAATGTTCAGTCCTGACGGAAGATTATTGCAGGTAGAATACGCAAAAAAAACAGTGAAACAGGGTACAACTGTCATGGGAATGATATGTTCTGACGGAGTTGTACTTATTGCTGACAAAAGGATAATGGACAAGCTTATGGTTCCAGAAGCTGTTGAGAAGATATTCCAGGTGGACGACCATATTGCTGCGACTGTCTCTGGTCTGGTATCAGACGGAAGGGTGCTTATCGAGCGGGCACAGATAAAAGCGCAACAACACAGAGTAACATATGATTCGCCAATCGATACATTAAGCATTGTAAAAGATATCTGTGATCTTAAGCAGATATGCACACAGAGCGGAGGATTAAGGCCGTTCGGAGTTTCACTTCTTGTTGTCGGAGTCGACGACCATACACCAGTGCTGTTCCTGACAGAACCGTCTGGGATATATTTCCAGTACTCAGCGACTGCGATCGGCGAAGGAAGCGATGCAATCGTAGAAATATTAAACAAGGAATACAAAAGGACAATGAACATGAAGCAATGCGTTGATCTCGGACTGAAAGCACTGAAAAATGTTCTTGGATCGAATTTCAAGCTTGAACGTGTGGAGATTTCATACATCGACACTAAAGAACGGAAATTCAAAAGGCTAATGACAAAAGATGAAATTAAAAAATTTGTATAAGGTGATTTGAAAATGTGGGGTACATTTGACGGAGGAGGCGGAAGAGAACGCGTCCAGCTAAACCTTGCCAGAATGGACAAGGGCGGAGAGCACTTCGAAGTGCCGATCCGACCAGACAAAGTTGTCGAGTATAAAGAAGGCAATAAAGTTGAGATAAGTGATATTGTAGAGACAGAGCATATCTTTTCAGACTGCCAGAGAGGAGAACTCGCATCTGAAACACATATGGAGACTGTATTCGGAACAAAGGATCCGCTGCAGGTAGCGAAGGTCCTTATTGACGAAGGAGAGATCCAGCTTAATGGAGAACAGAGAGA
>JAHWHI010000013.1 GCA_019323355.1 Candidatus Woesearchaeota archaeon
TGACAGCAGGCATCAAGACCCCTAAGAAGCAGCGCAAGCTGCCAGACGTGCTCACAAAGGATGAGATCAAGCAATTGCTGGGTTCAGCTGATTCATTGAGAGACAAGCTGCTCATCGAGTTCATGTATAGCTCTGGCCTGCGGGTCGCAGAGTGTGCCTCACTCAAGATATCAGACTTGGACCTCAAAGAAAAGATCGGCTTGCTCAAGAAGGGTAAGGGCGCAAAAGACAGGTTTTTCATCCTTTCAGAGAAGCTTATAACAGATCTCAGCCAATACTTGGAAGAGCGCGAAGAACAGTCGAAATATGTGTTTCCAGGCCGTACAGAAGCTATATCTACAAGGCGGATCCAGGAGATTGTTCACCAAACCGCCAAAAAGGCAGGCATCAAGAATAAGGTTTACTGCCATCTGCTTCGGCACGCCTTTGCCACGCATCTCCTAGAAGCAGGCACAGATATTCGATTGATACAGGAGCTTCTAGCGCATAGTAATCTACAAACCACTCAGTTCTACACAAAGATTAGTACGAAGCAGCTGAAGTTGGTGAAAAGCCCGCTTGACAACCTATAGGATTTTTCTTTTTGAAACTTTATTTTTTCTTAAAATTTTTAATCCAACAACCTGATAAAACCTTTAATCTTCGCTTAAATCTTTTGATAGGCATTAGAAGTATAACCTTTAATCGTTTCTTAAAACTTTTAATAACAAAAATGATTATTTCTTTTTAGCTTTTCTTAAAGTTTTTATCTTCGATTTCCAGTCTTCATCACTTGAACAGATCACTATCCGCGGCTTCTCACCAGGGGAATGCATCCCTACCCGGAACTTGCCTTTTTTCGGTGCGACCATTGCAAACAGATCTTCCGCATGATAGTAACGCATTTTATCGATAGTGTCAAATACTTTCTGTCCAGATTCATATGCCAACAGTTCACCCTTAAGTCGGAGATTATTCAAATCACGGATGATAAAGAGTACAAAACATATCGCTGTCGACAATAATATCGTAAAAAGAAAAGAATATACTGTAAAAACTTTCATGTAAAATACGCAGAAAAGTATAATTCCAGAAAGTATATATAAGATCGCCCATTCGCTAATCATCAATTTTTCTTTTGCTATTTCACCGACCTGGTGCTCGGTAACTTCTATGTTTTCTAGCTTGTTTAGCATTACTTCAACAGCCCCTTTTTGCGCTGCGGTCTTTGGCTTAAGCTTATTGATAAATTCATAGACTGTGCTGAATATATCTCCGAATATCTCTGCTTTCTGGTAATTCCAGAGTTCAAAATCATAAGCGCTTATATAAGCAGCGTCGATAATATCAGCAGATTTATTTTGGATTTTTGTTCCAAATAGACCAAAAGTATGGTATAAACTTTTCCAAACAGCGTCGAGTTTTGTCAAGAGTTCACGGACATTGTCAAAACGGCTGTTTTGTCGGGTAAGAATAAAACCCGCAAGTATTGCAAACAAAAAAGTGCTTATCGTGAGAATAAGATTTATCGTGTCATCGGGTCCTTTAGACGGCAAAATAAAAGCGAGAAACATCATTACAACTGCTGCATAGATACCGCCCTGGTACGCCGACAAATAACCAAATCTGAAAAATCTCACATCCAACACCCCTTTTTTATCGTCGATAACTCGTATATTTTTAAATCTTTCTTAATTTTCGCCCCAGCCCATCATCACGCCCTGGTCTGTCGCGAGTTTCAATGCATCCGACGTAAAACCAAGGATCATCTCAGGGATATATCTCTCAAGATCCATCTCAGTCTCGAAAGGGAAGTACATATTGATCCCAAACCGTCTCAGGTGGACGTTTCCCTTGATAGAGAAATGCGTCCTGTCCTCGCTGGCAATGCTCCGCAGATACTCGACTGACGGATGCCAGATCAGTTCATGCCGGAAGTCAAACTCTTTTGTCTGCAGGCCGTAAAGCTTTTCACCGTCGATAGAACCGCTTCCGATACGGTTGTTGTTCAATAAGATATCATAGCTGATGTCAGCGATGAACAGCCGCACATAATGCGGATTGTGCAGCTTTAATTTTCCGTGGATAGTCATTCCCTCGAGGGAAAGATCGCTCAATTTTGTTATCTCCACGTCGACAACATCGATATGATGATACGCATAATAAACATAAGAACCATAGGAGATAATGATAGCTACAAAAACAATTATCCCGATTATGATAAGTTTTTTCTCTAACGGATGCATTTTTACTCGACGATAGACTGGTCAAAACAGTCAAGTGTCAGTGTCTTCTCTATGTTAAGTATGTTCTGTTTTGTCTGCATTTCCCTGAACGCTGGGTCGAGGAGAAAATAAGTTTTCCTCTTGATGATATGTTTTGTGATCGGAACGCCTTTCTCTATCAGGCTGTTGATGAAACAGCGGACAAAAGATTCGCTCTTGCCCATAGAATCGCATATGTCTTCGTAAGTTAAGGCAGATTCAGAGTGATAGAAAGCCATGAAAACATCCTGTTCTTGTTTCGATATTTTTATCTTTGCTTTCTTTGTCTCGCAGATTTTCTCAGAAGTAAGTTTTGAAAGGATCTTTTCAAAGACCTGCATCTTTGATTCGATGAATTTTAAACGTTTGTTCATATCAAGAAGGTAAGTATAGTTCAGCTCGACTTCAGCTGTGTTGTCATTGATAGCTTGCAGATGATCATCAAGTTCTTCTCTTAGCTCTGCTATTGCTTTTGCTGCTTCGCTTGCCACTAACATAATTACCTTCACCCCCAATATCAGATCGGTCCTTTCCCAATACCTGATACCTAAAATGGAAGTTCTGCGATTTATAAACTTATGCTTTTTCCGCATCTACCAAATAGAAACAAAAAATCCTGATGACGTCGAAAGAATCATACCAATATACACATAAAGTGCACTAGTTGGGTGTATTTAGCAACCAGCAATAGACAGGGCTTTCGATTTTCTAGAATCATATATCTGGCACTTCAGAAGTTTCATCTGGTACAGAAAGAGGACATACTTTTGATGCGATCCACCAACGGCCTTTAATGCAGACAAGACCATTTAGAGCTTCTATAGGTTTTCCTTTATACTTTGTCACACATAATGGAGTCCCTTCTGGAACGCATGCAGATTTAGAATCATGATAAGATTGTTCATCTTTGAACTTTCCAAGATCATTCTTACTGAAAAGTTCATATGAACCTTCTTTTGAAGAAGGGTATCCAAAATAATTGACAGCACCAGTAGAGATATGAAAAATCATACTAGTATCAGCCCAGAGACACCCATTATTCGGGCATATATTCTTTTTTATTTTTGCAGCCATGATTTTCTCAGGAGCAATCTTCACACCAGTTATTCTCTTGACAGATCTGAATGCATCACCTGTTAGTCTTTCATCATACATGAAAACATTGATCAAAAGAAGTATTACAATCACACCAACAAGCACAAATATGAATTTTTTATCATTCATCCCCTACATCAAACAAAAGATAATATATAAGCCTTTTTCTAAGAAAATCTTATAAACTCCAGCAGCCAGTTCATTGATATGCAGATGAACAAGACCAAATTAAAAGTCCAGCTGTCAAAGCTGAAGGAATTCAACCAGCCAAAGCTCATGCTAGAGCAATATCCGACACCAGGAGACATCTCAGCAGGAATCCTATGGAACGCTTTCATGCTTGGGGATATTGAAGACAAAATCATACTAGATGCAGGATGCGGAACAGGAAGGTTTGGCATCGGCTCATTGATCTTAGTTGCGAAGTTTGTATACTTCATTGACATTGACAAAGACGCATTAAAAATCCTGAAAGAAAATCTGAAAATCTTCAAGTTCAAGAACTACAAGATAATAAACAAAGACATATCAAAAATAAAAAAATCAGAACTAAAGAAGATTGACACAATCATACAAAACCCTCCGTTCGGAACAAAGAAAGAACACGCTGACAAACTATTCCTGGAAAAAGCTTTCAAACTTTCAGATACAATCTATTCGATGCACAAGATAGAATCAAAAAACTTCATCAACGCACTAGCAAAAGACAGCAACTTCCAAGTTACTCATTACTGGGATTATTACTTTGAACTTAAACAGACGCAGATGTTCCATAAAAGAAAGATCTACAGGATCGATGTTGCATGCTGGCGACTGAAAAAGAGATAGATTTATAAACTCAAATTCTCTCATTTAACCTACCATGGAATTTATAGAAAAAATAAAATCAGTTCTAACCGAACCGAGTAGATTCTTTTCGCAAATAGGCAAAGAAAAGGGCATAGGTCCTGCATTTGTTTATTTATTGGTGCTAACGATAATCAGTTCTATCCTGGCATACATTGTCATGATCTTTACTGGCAATCTGAGTGCTAAGATTATGTACACAATGATGGGCGCTGGAGAACTGGCAGCAATGGCAGATCCAACACTGATCTACGGCAGCGGCATGCTGTTCTTCCTGTTCATAATCGGAATCATTGCAGCATTGGTTGGTAGCTTTGTAGTGGCTGCGATCCTGCATGTCTGGATCCTTATCTTTGGTGGAAAGAACACATACGTAGAGACATACAAGCTTTACGTATACAAGTCAACACCGTCATTATTGCTTGGCTGGATCCCATTATTGAACATGCTTACATGGATCTGGGGCTTGGTCCTATTGATCATAGGAACAATGAAGGTCCACAACATCTCAAAGAAAAGAGCAATCTTGATGTATGTCATTCCATTGATTGTGCTATTAGCATTCTTTATCCTGGGAATGGTAATGTTTGGAATGTTGATGGCCAGAACAACAACTTTTGGCTATTAATTTTTTTTATTATCTTTTCTTTCCTTTTCTTCATTATACTTTTCTAGCCAAGAATATAGTATAACACCACCCACATTCTCAAGATATATATCATAGAAATTTGTCTGCATCTCAGGATCAAGATTGTAGTATGTTTTCTCAAATTCATCCAGGATATATCTCCAGGAGGGTTCAGGTCCGGTCTCGAACTCTTCCTTGATCTCCTCCCAATAATGCTTCATTCTGTTAGGCTGCCTCCTTTCCTGGTAGGTTCTAGCTAATGTCAGATATACACAGAATTCTTCTTCTTGCTGGGTTCGTATCTTTCCTATGGGCATATTATAGGTGATTTTAGGCTTTATATAAAGCTTAAGATTGGATATGCCGAAATCTTTATAAATGCCCTATTTGTTCAATCCTTAAAATGGAGCTTAATATCATAGAAAACACAAAATACAAGATTATTGTTGAAGTTAAGGGGGAGGACCATACATTCTGTAATGTCATAGTAAAAGAGCTGCAGAGGAATGAGAATGTAAAGAATGCAGCCTACACTATTGCGCACCCTTTGCGAAGAGTGCCAAGATTGATTGTTGAGACAAATACGAACACTACAGCAAAAAAAGCCCTGCTAGAGGCAGTGGCAGAAGTTAGAAGCAATATTGACAAGTTCGGCAAAAGCTTTGAAAAAGAAGTTTAAGATGCCATATTCTGCAAAAGAAAAAGAATTGATGTTGAAGCTAGCGAGAAATTCTATACTTACAACTTTTGAAGACAAGCCAGTAAAGATTCCCAAAGATAAATTCTTGGATGAGAAACGCGGAGTTTTTGTGACATTGACAGAGCACGAGAATCTGCGTGGTTGTATAGGTTTTCCAGAACCGCACTATCCTTTGGGAGAAGCAATTGCGCAGGCTGCAAAGAGCGCAGCATTTTCAGATCCAAGATTCGATGAAGTCACAAAAGAAGAGATGAAAGACATCAAGCTCGAGATTTCTGTGCTTACATTACCGCAACCAATAGAAGCAGATACACCAGAAGATATAATGAAGCAGATAAAGATTGGAAGAGATGGTCTAATACTTGAATATGCAGGACAGGCAGGATTGTTGCTGCCGCAGGTTCCAGTCGAATGGAAATGGGATGTCAAAGAATTCCTGAAACAGATCTGCTACAAGGCAGGTGTTGAGGAAGATGCCTGGATGCGAGGAAACCTTTACAAGTTCCAGGCAGAAGTATTCAGTGAATAATTTTAGGACGCCAGATTTTATTGTGGTAATCTTTTTCCACTCTTTTCTCATCAGCATATAGGTACATTCCTGGAGCAGCTATATTTCCTTTAACATATATGTTCGTTTTATTTGGATCTAGAATCAATGCATAAGTACCATCATCAAAGACATCAGCCTCGACCCAGGCATGCCTTCTAGAACTGCCTCGAAGAAAACCTCTGCAGTACCTGCTTCTGATTCCAGCTTCTTGTAATCCCAATTGTAATGTTGGTGCTCGTGTCGAACAATTTCCCCCTTCTTCAAATGCTTTCCCTAGTGTCATGGTAACTCCTGCTGGAGTCGGGACTGCCTGGTTTTTAGAGTATGCCAAATGCATAAATCTCATAATCTCTATTGCAGCATACAACCTGTCTGGTTTCATTCCAGCAATTCCTTTGCACGCTGCGAGAAACTCACGTATCATAGGATGTCTGTATTTTTTAATTAGTCCAATAAATCTGGAATATGTCTCTGGTTCTCCAAGGATGAAATTCTCACCTGCACTTACATCATTCTCAACAAGATATTCAACGCTTTGGAGTTCATCATAGAATTCTGGTTTTCTCTCTTTGAATCTTTTGAACAATACTTTCTCGATCTTTGCATTTAATTTTACTGCAGATTTGAAGATAGACCGGTTGATCGATCTGGACACAACCATGGATAAATCCCTCTCTATCAAAGGGGCAGCGTCAAGCCCGTCATCAGAAGTATAGAATGCGATTAATTTTCTATAATCTTCTGTTCCTATAAGACATCCCTGGACAATCTGGTCTAGAACAGCATTCTGTTTTCTGATGGTTGCTATCGGATCTGTAAGATGCATGCGCACATACGCTTCAAAAGATCCAGCAACCTCCCTGATTATTCTGTCCTGTACAGGATCTAGGAATTCTATTAATTTGTTAAATTCTCTTTGATCAACCTTGTCATAATCATAAATAGAAGTGATGCTGTTGAATGTTCTAGAACTTGAATAATCTGGAGGCAATAAATCTGATTGGATCAATCTGTAAGTTGATTCTGAAGAAGTTGCATCTTCATTCAAAGTTAATAGTTGATCCTCTTTTCTTACTAGCCATGTTCCGCAGGTAAAATCTTTTTTGAATCTCAGTTCAGGCTTAAACAAACCATTGACAAGCAACTGTCCACCCTGAAAATCTATAGGTTTTCTTCTCTCTAGGTTGAATTCTACTATTTTACCAAAATCATCTCCAATGATACATACAAATGTATGTTTAGTGGTCTTTGCCATGAGGTAATTATGAAGAAAGAGCTTTAAAAAGCTTATGCGAAATAGTTGTAACAGCACAAGATTTATAAGAGACTTCTTCTTGCATAAGAACAGGTGATAGTTATGTATGATGAATTTGGCCCTGAGAAAATTCTAGAGGTTTATGATCCTAAGACAGGTATGCGAGGTTTTGCAGTTATAGACAACACTGCGCGTGGCCCTGGAAAAGGCGGGATCAGGATGTCTGCAACAGTTGACAAGGAAGAGGTCTTCCAGCTGGCAAGGACAATGAGCATAAAGAATGCAATGGCAGACCTTCCGTTCGGCGGTGCAAAATCAGGGATAATAGCAGATCCTTACAAGCTTGATGATAAAAAGAAACCGGAGATTGTTGCTGCATTTGGAAGGGCATTGAGATGCATCGCACCTGACATCTATGTTGCAGCACCAGATGTTGCAATGGGTGAAAATGAGATAAGAACATTTGTGAAAGCAAACGGAAAGTTCAATTCAGCAACAGGAAAGCCAGCTGACATGAAAGGACCAAAAGGAGCACGGGGGATACCGCACGAATTAGGAAGCACTGGCTGGGGTGTTTTCCACGCAACAAAAGTCGCTGCAAGACATCTTGGCATCAATCTCAAAGGAGCCACATTCATGGTCGAGGGGTTTGGAAATGTAGGAGAGTTTGCTGCAAAATTTCTATGCCAGGAAGGAGCGATCCTTATTGGAACATCTGATTCAAAAGGAAGCGTCTACAATCCAGAAGGATTGGATTTCAAAAAACTAAAACAAACAAAAGCAAAGACAGGCCGTGTCATGGACTATGGCAAAGGAAAAACAGGAAAGCCAGAGATGATCCGCACAGAAAAAGCAGACATCTTTATCCCAGCTGGAAAGTCAACAGATGTTTTCACAAAAAAAAATTACAAGAAAGCTAAATTCAAGCTTATGGTTTGCGGAGCAAACATCGCATTCACACCAGAAATAGAAGAGATGTTCTGGAGAAGGAATATTTTAGTTGTTCCTGACTTTGTAGCAAACGCAGGCGGCGTCATCTCTTCTTATGTAGAATACAAAGGCGGAAAAGCAAAAGATGTCTTTCCATTGGTAGAGAAGAAAGTTACTGCAAACACAAAACTCTGCCTAGACAATGCAAAAAGAGACAATTTCTCTCCAAGAAAAGCAGCAATGAAGATCGCTGTCGAAAGAATCAGGAACGCGATGAGAAAAAGAAAATAAAAAAAATTAAAGGTCCATGTCAAAGAAAACACGACCCATTACTTGTCCACCTACCAATGCCATGTATCCTTCTGCAAATCCGTCCTGAGTAAAAGGACATCTTTTACCGCGAAGCATTTCAAGTGCTCTTCCAGCTTCTGAATCCCGGACAAACTCTTCATCATCCA
>JAHWHI010000001.1 GCA_019323355.1 Candidatus Woesearchaeota archaeon
GGAAAGATTGCAGACATCAAGTTCAACGATCTTCATGTGAAAGCATTCGAATATACAATGCTCAATCTGCAGCTAAATAACATATCAAAAGATGTTGTTGTGAGCAGCATGGACGCTAACATGTTCCTTATGCAGAACGAAGGTTTTGATTATATTGACATTGATCCGTTCGGCAGTCCAAACCCTTTTCTGGAGTCTGCAATAAAAAAATTATCCCGAGACGGAATTCTTGCAGTGACAGCAACAGACACAGCAGCATTGTGTAATGCAAAACCAAAAGCCTGCCTGAGAAAATACTGGTCGCACGCAATGTGGAACGAGCAGATGCACGAGATAGGGCTGAGAATATTGGCAAGAAGAGTCCAATTGGTTGGCGCGATGCACGACAAAGCCTTGACACCGATATACTCATACTCAAAGGACCATTATTTCAGGATTTTCTTCTCCTGCAGGAAGGGAAAACAGCTGTGCGACACTATGATGAAAAAACACCTTTTCTTCCTCTACTGCACAAAATGCATGGCACGAAAGATTTCAAAGCATAACCATGAACTTTGCTGCGGAAAACCAATGGATTTTGCAGGCCTGTTATGGACAGGAAAATTATGGGATGAGAAATTAGCAAGAAAGATCGCTTCAGATTTTGGTTCCAGAAAAGAAGGGACCTTCTGCAGTAATATCGGAAGCGAGGCGATGATAGACACCATAGGGATATATGACCTGCACAAGTTATCAAAATTATATCAGATAAAACCTCCAAAGCCGGATAGTGTGGTCTCAGAATTGAAGAAAAACAAATTCAAGGCTTCAAGGACACATATCAATGACAATTACATAAGAACAAACGCTTCAATAGCAGATATTGTAAATATAATCAAGAAATAAAACTTAACCAACAGCTCTTCTGACATCAACAACTTCTGCATTGCCGACATCTTTCAGTTCCTTGACCTTCTCTTCAAGATCGTCTGTTCCGCCGAGATCTTCTGACATGACAAATGTGATCTTCAGAGCAGTAAGTCCGAATCCGACAGGCTCTTTCACAACTCTTCCGATATCGCCTGCGAACTCTTTGATAATATGCTGTGTATCTTCCTCTAGCTTATCCAGATTTACGTCTGGAGAATCAGGCATTATCTTCAGTGTGACAACAACATTGGCCATCTAACCCAACCCCTTGAAACCGCATTTTGGACATTCATAATTTGCGCCAATAGCTCTGCAATGGCTGCATCTGATGATCTCAGCTTCTCCGCAGTTAGGGCATTTGAACTTCACACTGCCTATAGAGTTAGTGATCCGTACTTTACAGGTTGAACATAGTTCCATTTTAGTTTCATGATTTTGCCCAGTATTTATAAAGCTTCTCCTTCGGCATATGTGCTCCCTATATGGGGACGACCTCTGTTAGTATCTTGGAGGACTAACAAATGTTTTTAAACTGAGCTCTCCTCTAAATGGCCTAAGGGGGTTATGGATGGTAAACTTATCTTCACGTGAAGCATTCTTGAAAAAGGCAGCAGACGACCTGAAGGCTCGTATTGCTAAACTGGAAAAGGCAAAAGACCTTATTTCTGAGCGAGAGACTAAAGCACGAAACCTGGAAAAGGACCTGAAAAAGCGCGAAAAGACAATATCAAAAATAGAGAGCAAATGGGGTAGGAAAGAAAAATCCCTCCAGACATCATTGACAAGCCTCAAACTATCTGTTTCTGACCTTGAGAAAAAGAAAAAACTCCTGCTGAAGGAGATTTCTGATGAAAGAGCAAAACTTGCAAAACAGAAACGGGAAGCTTCAACAATAGAATCACGATTGAAACGGGAGCTTGACGCGATCTCTGCAAAAGAGATCACAGTAAAAGCATCCATCACAGCCCTGAAGAAAAAAGAAGACCAGTTGGCTGCCAAAGAAAAACGGATAAGTACAAAAGAGCCAGAGCTTGACAGGAAGCTAAGAAAATTAAAAGTGGAAAGAGATGCTCTGCACAAAAAAGAGGAGGATCTTTCCAAAAAAGAAGCTTCCATCGGCCCGACACTGAAGGCCATCACAACACAGCAGAGAGAGATAGAGAAAAAAGATAAGATTTTGGACGATAAAGAAAAGACCCTGCTTTCAGACTTGGCAAAATTAGCAAACAGGGAAAAAGAAGTCAACAAGTTAAGCAAAAAATACCAGGATCTTCTTGAGAAAAGCAAAAAACTGCAGGCAACAACAACTAAAAAAGAAAAAGAAGTCCAGAGAAAAGAAGAGAAGTTCCTGAAATCTATCCTAAAGGAGACACAGAAACTCGAAAAGATAAAAAAGGCTGTGACAGACCTATCAAATACAAAAAATATTCTTGAAAAAGAAATAAGCATGCTTGACAAGAAAGTCGGAGAGAGCGAACGTGCAAGACAGCTGAAAGAAAAGCAATTCCTGCAGACCTTGAATAAGATGGATGCCCGGGAAAAAGAGTTCAAAGAGGCTGCAAAAGAGCACGAAAAGATCATCACAGAGCAGAAAAAATTGCGTGCAGATATCGCGAAAAGACAGCAGCAGATAAGATCCCAGGAAAAACGGATAAAAGAAAAAGAAAAAAGCATGGATGCTGCATATCTCAAGATCAAGAGAGCCAGAGAGGGCCTGGAAAAGAAACTAAAACAGAACGAGATGAAGAAGGCCCTGATAGAAGAGGAGATCTCACAGCTGACAAATGTCCGTTCAGAGAATACCCGTCTTGCCAAGGAGCAGGAAAAAGAACTGAAATTATTGAACAGATCTCTGGATGAAAAAAGAAACCAGGTCGCTGACAAAGAGAAAAATCTTATCCAGCTTCTGAAAAATATAGATAAGCATGAGAAACAGCTGCAGAAACATTCTGATGATATTAGGACAAAAGAAAAGAAGCTGAAAGAGCACGATGCAAAATTAAAAAAGACCCAGAGCTATATCGACAAGCATACAAAAGACCTGGAATCCTTAGAGCTGCAGGTTCGGACAAAGACACTGGACGCAGACGCAGCAAGAAAAGAACTAGACAAACTAAACAAAGATATCCGGGAAAAGGAGAATGCTCTAATATCACACGAGAAAGAGATCAATGCCAAACTAAAGGCTTTGAAAGAGACAGAAAAAGAAGAGAATATGCTTTCAAAGAACCTTGCCAAAAAACAGAAAGACTTGAGCAAGGCGATCACAGATTTCAATGAGAAGAAAGGCAGCATAATCAAATTCGAGCGGGACCTGGAGAAAAGAAAGAAAGAGCTGGAAGAACTGGAGTTAGTAACATCCACAAAACTGGAAAGCGAGAAAGAGGCAAGCAAGAAACTGAGAGCAGTAGAAAAAGAGCTGACAGAAAAACAGAAGATAGTCAAAGAGCAGGAGAAAGCCCTTGCTACGATGCTCAAAGATATTTCTGAGAAAGAAAAATCCTATAAGAATATTGTTGAGGACTTGTTTGAAGAAGAAGCAAGATTGAAAAAGAATGTTGCTAATATGTCGGGCAAGGAAAAAGAATTATCAATGAAACTGGGCGAATTTGTCAAGAAACAGGACGCCTTGAACAACAGCATCTCAAAACTGACTAGTGAAAGGAATGCTCTTGAGCAGGATCTTAGAGCAAAGAAATCAGAATTCAGCAGATTGACAAAAGAATGGACACAGAAAGAGAAAGCTCTTGATATGAAATACGATAAGCTGGACAAGAAAGAGACAGAGCTGAAAGAGGTTGAGAGCTGGTTCGAGACAAAAGAAAAGGAATTCAAAGAGAAAGAAGAGGAATTCCTGCGCATGCAGAAAGAATTCATGGTCGAGCAGGAGAATGTCGAGAGCAAGATGGGCTTTGTCCAGGAAAAGATGGCAGAAGCCACAGAAAAAGAGAGCTCTCTCAAGAAGAAAGAAAAAGAATTAGACAAGCTGATCAAAGATTTCACAAAAGCAAGAAGACAGATAGAAATAAGAGAAGCAAAAGTTAAGAGGGCAAAAGAGCTCAAAGCGAATGTTCCTAAAATGCAGGAGCAGGAGACAAAACTAAGAAAGAAGATCGCAGAACTTGAGAAAAAACAGGACAATCTCATGCTCAGACGTGAAGAGCTTGCGAATTGGGAACGGGATCTAAAGGCAAGAGAAGAAAAATTGAATGCGACACAGGAAAGCATGATGCTTAAAGAAGCTGAGCTCTCTGATGCCAGGCGCGATTTGCTGACACAGGAGAAACTTGTGGAAGACAGTCTCTTCGAAAAGATGAGAACTCCGATTGCAAAACCAGTCGAGAAATACAATGATATTTATTTATTGATCAGACGGATCAACAGGGAAGTCAGAAAAGGAAATCTTGACAAGGCAAAAGAGATGTACCAGAGATTATCTGACAAATACCAATCTCTAGAAGCAGATCCAGCTGACAAGCAGGATATCTACAACGAGATCATGAGATTACATGCAGATATAGAATTAGCATTAATCGAGTGAGAGTATATTTTTTTCTAATTTAACCTTTCCTTTTATGAAATGATTTGTGGTCCAGATATTTGTCTTAGTGTGGTTTGTGATTTCTGTTGCCATAAACTTCCCCCCAAACATCAGCCATGGAACAAGATTGTCTGCCAGATGTCTGTCAACAGGCGCGTCCTTATTCAATTGATCTATCAGATTCAGTGCAGCTTTTTTCCCTACATCCTCTGAAAGAACTCTTTTTTCTCCAAGTGCATCTGCTCCTATCCTGATCGGATTGATCATGTTGATTTCATCTTCATCTAAAGAACATATTGCCCATAGTGTGACGCCGCAGCTCGTAGACAAAGAATTTGAATATTCTATTCTTATATCGACAGGAACATTCAATTTTTTCAGCTCCATCTCTGCTGATTGTGCAAGCCGTTCTGCGACCTGCCTGTTCTGCAGTTCTGCGGCTGCGTGCGCAACCCCTTTTATCTGGACAAGTGTTCCTTTTTCCAGTAGGTTGATGTCAGGCGTCTCTGTCCTAACATGCTCCCTGAAAGCTTCGAATGAATCAAACTTGTCAACCTTGAATTTCGGCTGGATGTCTAGTTCTAGTTTTCCTCCTCCTTTTGGATAGTATCCACGTTTCATCAATCTCGCATCGATTTTTTTCACAAACTTATTCAGATGAGGAAGATATACCTGTGAAAGATAGTCAAAAGGCATTGCAAACGGATTGTCTGTTCCGCCTATCAAAGTTATCTTTGAAGATTTTCTTGCAAAACATAATGGAAGCAGGATAGCCTGCAAAAGTAAGGTTGTAGATCCAGCAGTGCCTATATCAATTGTCATCTGCTTTGGATTCATCTGCCCAGGCTCATAGATCAGATGGTTCGAACCAACTTCAACCTGATTTGTCTTGGCACCGCATATTTCTCTCAAAGCTTTGATAGCTGTCAGGTGCTGCGGCTTCAAGCCGGATTTTTCTCTTCCAGCCCGGATCTTGACTATCTCAAATGGCGTCTTTGTCAGTGTAGAAAGGGCTAGCGCATTCCTGCATATCTGGCCTCCCCCTTCCAAATAGGTTCCATCAAGCTTTAACATGAGCTAGAAAATGGCATTTCTATATATAAGGCTTTATAAAGCACCACTGGCAAGTGACAACTAATCCGAAAGCTTTATATATGGGTTCCTACACTAATATATTAGAGGTTTTATAATGGTTAGAGAATTAACATTATCTCAAATCAACAAGCAGATAGAAACTGAAAAAAAGAGCAAAGGTAGAAGTGATTTAGAAGAAAAGAGGCTAGGGACTGTTCTATTTGATCGTGATTTGAACGGGATAAGAAAAAGACTTAATGAAATCCCTCTGTATGATTTAACTGATCGCAATACAAGGCACATCATTCCTGTAGGGACAACACGAATATGCAATTTTGTTCCAAAATTAGAATCCGGAGAAGTAGATCCTGAATTTCCTGAACGGAAATTGCATGGGTATGTTTATGCTGAAAACGGCAATGTTTTCTATTTTGCGCTTGCAAAAACGTGGGTAGATCCTCGTAAAGATGAGGAAGGAAGAACAGTATTAAAATCATTTGGACCAGAGAACGAAGTTAATGGAGGGATGAAATTGCTTTGGTACCCAGGAGAGTATCAATTCAACCCGCTTGGTTTTTGTCTGGACAGGACTACTTACAATACAAGATACAAATTATTCTTTATCTCAAAAGAGATGGAAGATCTTGCAGAAATTTCAAAAAAATTCGATGGGACATAAAAATGGCAATAGGTTTTAGATGGCAGATACCCGACCAGCTTGCTGGAATGGGATTTCCTTTTGAATGGGACGGCGATGTTTTGAAAGAAAGAAAAATCGGAGCTATAGTTACTCTTACTGAGCACCCTATAAGATATGATTGGGCAAAAAAATTCAAAATACTCCATCTTCCAACCCCAGATAGTGTTTATGGCCCAACAATTCATGATACTGACAGAGCTATTGCTTTTATCGACGAGAATCTCGGACAAGGGGAAGCTGTAGCAGTGCACTGCCAGGCTGGAAAGCACAGGACAGGACATATACTTGCTTCATATTTGGTAAGCCAGGGTATGGAACCCGAAAGAGCTCTTGAAGAAATTGTTATTTTTCCTGTTTTATCAGATGACGTATATCCTCAGATGAGGTTTAATGTGAAATATTACAAAGAATACTTAGACTCACTAAGATCATCTGCGTAATTCTCTTATTACTGTTGCCAACGGTCCAGTACATGTTTCTAGATCACCAGAGATCTCATCAATATAGGCTCTGCTGAACATATTTTGCTGATAGTTGCAGGTCATTGCTAGACCCATGAACAGATCTTTGACTTCTGCAGGTTCATCAGGCGAAAGACCGATTATTTCTTTTGTTAGTTGGCAGTTTTTTGTTGTGTACTTTATTGTTGTTGTATCAATAGTGTTTTGATACTGGCCTGCTTTGCATGCATTTGCAAGTTCTAAGAAACATCTCTCATCTGTCTTGCAGTCCATAGGGCCGCCTGTGAAAACTACAATCAAAGATATGATCAAGATTGCTACAATTATCAAAGGAATAAAAGCTTTCCAGAAGAGACTGCTAGGCCCTTTTGGTTTGTAAGCTTTTGGTTGCATAAACGGTTTAGGAGGAGCTCGTTTGACTGGCTTTGGCTGTTTTAAAGGCGCTTTTGGAGCTTTTTTTGCGAACAAAGGCTTTCTTGCCTTCATTTTAGGCGGTTTTGGAGGCGCTTTCCGAGGTGCTATCTCCCTCTGCGCCTGATCTAATTTAGCCTTTGGAACCCCTGCTTTCAGTAAAGAAGATCTAATAAACTGTATATCATGGCCTTTTCTCAGATATTCTCTCATTATGTGCTTGACAGTCTCTAAGCTGATATTAGCTAATGTTTTGGCCATTATAAAAGCTCAGGAGTCTCATACCTATAAAAGGGTTTATCACCTCTGAGAAGTGGTGAAAACAGAAAGGTTTATATATGAGAACTTACAATTTATACATATGGCAACTGAAACAAAAAGAGTTAAGCTTTCTGATGATTCAAGTCCATTAGAGCGAGAGCTAGGGCTAAGAGAAGGCATGCATGGAACCAAAGCTAACACTACAAGCGATTTTATAAAGAACCTAGTTGCCAGTCTAGGGGATAATTATATTGTTTTCAGATCATATAATACTGAAGATACATTCGATCCAAAAGTTGTTCTTTGCGGTGAAAACCACACACAAGAATGCAGAGAGGAACTAAAGCAAGTTGTTGAAGCTGTGATCCAGCCAGAAGACATAGTTCTTTTAGAGGATACAAACATGTCAGGTGTTCCATTTGATGATGATCCGTTCAAGGCTTTTTCAGGAAAAGTCAGGAAAATTGAATTCAATGACAATCCTATGCTGGCTAGAATCCAGACAGGAATGCAGCCAGAAAGTAAAGAATATATCGCAAGTTCCATAAAAAGAAACAGGAAATATTTCGCTCCAAACATTATTCAAAATGTAGGGTCAAATCCAGACTCCAGAATATTCCAGAGAATCGGCCACAGGCACATAATCGAATGGATGGAAATATTACAAGAACTGGAAAAACAAAAAATCCCGTACATCGCAATAGTCCCAAAAGTAAACCCTGGTTACACTCCAGAACAGAATGCATATTACAACAGATTAGCTAGAACTACTTCTAGTGTTGAATTCTAGAACATTATAGCTGCGCCAATTCCTAAAAATGCAACTAGCCATTTCAGCAGTACGGATATCAAGATACCTATCAGCAATATTGCGATCAGTGATACTGCTGTCGCTCCCAAACTGACCATAATTTCGTGTCTTCTTTGCCGTTCCTTTGTCTTGAATTTTTGCTTGTAGATCCCTTTATAAAAATAATGATAGAAGAGATATACTGTCAGTATAATTATCAATACAACATCAACTAATGATAACAATTTTGCCCAGAATATTGAACGGACGATTGTCATTATGATCACAAAGAAGATATTCACCAAAATAAGTAAGAAAGAGACAAAAAACGCTTTTTTCAGATCTCTCACCTTGATCTTGATTAGATGGTCAAAAAGATACGTGGTTAACCAGACAATAAAAGTATTGACAAAAAGAAAAATTA
>JAHWHI010000063.1 GCA_019323355.1 Candidatus Woesearchaeota archaeon
CTAGATGCTTCTTAACTTCGTCAACACTCTTCATAAAGCATTTTTGGCCAGATGTAATATTTCTCGATATCTTATAGAAAATTTTGAATAAATAAGGGTCTATTGAGCTTGGTTTGAAATCCCGCTCCTTGGACGGGCGTTCTGATATATAAAATTCGAGTATGAACTTCGAGCTAGGGTTCTCTGGCTTAATCTCTTTTGCTAGCGTATGGAGATTCTTATTCAAAATCTCTCTCTGCTTTTCGTCAAAATAGAATGTCAACCCTTCTGCCACAATTGCCATTGATTTTGAACAGACAGAAGGAATAATATCTTTAATTTTTTTGCAGAAACTGGCTACTGACTTTTCATCAAGTAAATCCAATATCTGGATATTGTAATTTTTGGGACTTCCTGCTTCAAGGATTTTTCTGGCATAAATAATGTCTGCTAAATCTGTATCTATCACATATTTGCCTGGATTTTCCATTGCATATGCCAGTCCTAGCGGAGAAAAGCCACAAGCGCCAATAATCAATATATCTGGTTTAATGGCACTGATCTCCTTTTTTATTGCTTCGTATCTATTAAGCATATCAGCTTTTACATGAGGTGTAAATATATTGAATCCGTTATATGCTGTGTGGATCTGTTTATTCTCATAAAGCGGAGATAAGAACTTGTCTAGAATATGTAATTCATTTTGAAAAGAAGATTTTTTTCCAATCCCTTCCCGTAGCAGATAAGCAGTTATGGTACTAGTAATAGGAATATTCTTTTTTACTGCCTTGCCATAAACTATGATATTAAATATCTCTTGCCAAACATCCATTTTCGTACAAAATAGAATATAAATTAGTACATTTAGCCCTTTTAAACTCGTGTTGTCCTGATCACTACAACTTGATCTTCTGTGCCAAATCTTGCAGCTTATCTTTGCTATATACGCCTGCAGCTATCCCTTTTGAGATCTCTCCAGGGGAATTTATTGCTTCGACTATGCCAAGCGCCAGACCCTTTCTGAACTCTTGGTCACTCCTGTAATTGTGCTTTGGATTCTGGATATAGCTGTCAATCAAGCTTTCAAATTCTTCTGACAGCAATCTTTCACCAAGTCTCATTATTTTCCCGCCAAAGACCTTACTATTGCCTGAGATGATCTGTTTCGCCTCGTGAAGGCGATCATCTCCAGGAGAGACAACCTGTTCTTGCATCCATGTGATTAGGTCAAAACTATATGTGCTTCCTTGAGATGATCCTTCTTTCTGAAGGGATTTTACCTCTGCCCTCTTCAGTTCGAGCTCTTTCTCGAGCTTTTCAATCTCCATCTGCCTCTTGTGCTTTTCAATGATCTCGTCGCTTCTCCTGTCAGCATCCTCCTGTATCCAGACCTTTTGTTTTGCGATATAAGACCGTACTGCCTGAACATATTCACTGCCGACACTTTTCAAATATGGGTTATCTAGAAACAAGCGCGTGAACTCGAACTCTGGCTTTTCAACTTTTATTGTTGTGTCTCTGTTTTCCATTGCAAACTGATATTTTTGTATCTCTTGTTTTATCTTTGCAAGATTCTCCCGTGATCTTGTTATATATTCTAATTTTTCTTCTGCCAGATCAATGGAGTCGAACAGTTCTCTCTCTACATCAGAAACTATGGCCAGGATTCCAAGTATGTTGAAACGTCTGTTCCTCTCGATCTTTCTCTTAGCATCTTTGATGTTCTTCTTTACTTCGAACTCGTCTGCATCCAGTTCATGGACAATCTCTATATCAGAAGGCCTTTCGAGAAAATGATTCACATACTTTTTCATATCGTCGACAAGATTTGTTCTTGCTTTTCTGTACTCTTTATCGTCATCCTCGAAATATAGAGTATCTTTGAATTCTTCATATTGATCTTCTGCAAGATTTTCAATCAGCGTTAGGCATTCACTTACAATCACTTGGTTAGCGGCTCTTAGTTTGGTTCTGCTTTCCTGCAGTTGCTGGATATCCCCAAGGATCTGTTTTTTTGTTATAAGGTATTTTTTTGCTTTGAAATCCCAAAGCTCGCGCGCAAAATTAGAACTTATTTCAACATCTTCCTCGCAGAATATAGTACTCCATCTTTTCAGATATTTCTGGATTCTTTGATTGTATGCGTGGCAGACCTGGTCATATTTATCATTGAGCTGATCGTATTCTTTCATTGTTGTCACTGCTTTGTATTCCTTGATCAGTTCTCTAATCTCTGCTTCGAAACTTTTTGTTTCTTGCACTAATTTATAGAACCTTTCAATATTATAATCTGTCTTTTCTCTGAAACCCGGATCTTTATCTATAACTTCGCTCTTGAAAGTCATGTAAGATTCAGCAATAATCCCCAATTCTTTTTTCTGAACAATTCTTTCATTGTTGTTTATAGGACTACGATCGATTTTTTTAGCCAGTTCTTGAAATGATTCGTTCAATGCCTGCAAGTAAAGCTCTTTGGTTTCCTTGTGGACAGATTTGATATTTTCAATTAAAGAGGCCATATCTTTATCATGTCTTCTTCGTGCGTTCAAAACCTCTGATTCTAAATTAGAAATGTCTTCTGTTATTTCTTTCTCTTCAGAGAGGCTATCTGTTTTTGTAAAAACTGGATTTCCATATAGCCTGTGAATACGTTCTCCGATTCGATTTGTCTCTTGCTTGACAGTGTCTGCAGAAGCTCTTCTGATGCCTATTCTTCTCTTGAAGGCTTCACGCATTTCCCTTGCTGACTTCTGATTATTAAAATCTGCTTCTGTCATCTTTCCTCCATTATTATGCGTCGTCAAGTGAGATCTCATCAACTGGCTGGATGTCAACCTCTTCCTCTTTGACATCCGTAGCACCAGAATCTTCCTGCTCTATCTGAGGGGTGTAAGTCTGCGGATCTTTATCCTCGGTAACAGGAGCAGTATCCTGTGAAGGGGCATACTGCTGTGCTTGGTCTGAAGGGAGCGCCTGATGCCCATACTGTTTTGGTGTTTGGGAAGATGGAGTTGGATTGTTATAATCAACAATCACAACATCCTTTTTAAGTCTGGGGTCCCAGACAGTGATCTTATTGCCGACCAGCTGCCTGGCAACCCACTCCTCGGCTACCTCTTCAGAGAAGCATGCTTTTACTGTTTCATATCCTGATTCAAAGATGGCTCTCCAGTCTATAGTATCTTTTGATTTCTGTGCGCGCTTCTGGAATTCCTCTTCTGATAAGTCGTCCAGTTTCTGGAGCATATCACAGAAGTCATCATGATAGATTCTATAGATTACGTACAGATCATGCAGATCTGAAATTATCAAGTTATTCTCTCCAAGCCTGTTCTTGTAGTGGAACTTGGTACATCCCTCGACATAATCATAGTACATATCCATGTAGGAGATTGCACGAGGGGTCTCTGGAATATACTCCTTGATAGCTTCTGCAAATGGATTTGAAACCAGCAGTTCGTTGTCTTTATCAATTGAGATATCCACTAGTTCTTTGAAATGTCTCTTGACCTGATCTGCTTTCAGCTGGCTCAGTTTTTTTGGCTGGGAATTTGTAACCCTTAGCTTTGCCTTGTACTCCATGACTTTCTTCACATGTTCCTGGCTTTCGTCAGTGTGAAGTATATCGAATCTCCTTAGAGTCTCCTTATCCCTGTCGAATCTCCCTTTCTTATCGTTCTCAGTCGCAATACATGAGATAACACACTTCTCAGTGATGGTCTGGAACTTCAACTTTCCATGGTCATTCACCCTTCTTTTGGCGTCCTCTCCTTCTGCCCAGCTCTTGATCATCTCTAATAGCTCGTTGTTGCCTCCAGATTTGTACGCGACTTTCTGGAACTCTTTGAACCATATGATAGGATATTTCTCAACTTCCTTTTCATCTATGAACAAGGAAGTGTTGCTTGCACAGTCAACTGTAAGCACATAATCTTTTGGCAGCATACTGAGCCCTGCTTTAATTATGTATGTTTTTCCGCTTCCAGCTTTTCCGTCGATGAATGTTGGTTTCAACTGTCCTAATCTAAACCCGAATCTTAACAGGTTCTTTTCTTCTCCAACAACACCAGAATCCTCCATATATGTAAGGTATTCTTCCAGACTGATCTGCGGAACCTTGCTTGTCAAAGGTCCTTTGCTGCTCCTGACAAAGCCTGGAGTTTGTTTCGGTGCTTGTGAAGGACTATTATTTACACTATTATTTCCGGTGGTGCTTCCTTCTACAGTTTTGTCAGAAAGATCTTCTGGCTGCTGTGCAGAACTAGCATCTGTATCGAGATCGACTGCAGGATTTGCACTGCTTGGATCTTGACCTTTGCCTTCATTTGAATACTGCTTCTTCAGGTTTTCAAGAAAATCTCCCTGAGAATCTGTAGTTGCAGCTGGTTTTGCACTTCCAGGATTACGTGCGGTTCCTGAATCAGTGTCGGGGTTCTTTTTTTCTGCTTCTTCTGAAACTGGAATTACTTCAGGTACATATGCTGGTATGTTTGCAGTTCCATTTCTAGAAGTTGTATCATTAGCTTCAGGTGCTTTGTATCCAGCCTGTTTCATCCGTTCAAATTCTCGGACTTGTTCTTCGCTAAAGTTATCATTTTTCCTTCCAAGTTCACGACCCATTGCCCAAATCGCAAACTGTCTTCTTTTTTCTTCTAATAATCTAATTTTGTCGCTTTCATCGTCGACTACGGGCTGCACCTGCTGTGCACCGTACAAATCATCATATATCTTTTTTGCTGTTTCTGAGCGTAATCTGCTCCTGTCAATTCTTCTTGCCATTTTAACCGTATACCTCCTGCATATCATCAAGTGTTGCATCCAACATGTCATCTTCACCTGTCATCGGCTGGATGCGGTAACCGATATCTTCTAATATCTGAGCGTCCTTTCCATTAGGGTCAACAAGGAATATTGTCCCGCTTTTTGTGATATCATAAGCCTGCTTGAAATATTTCCGGGCATGATCTATATTTGCTGTCTCAGCGTCTGTGATCAACAGAATGTGCTGAGGGTTTTCATTAGATTTAATCAGATCAACAAGCTCGTGAGTTGGAAGACAGGTTCCGCCTGCCTGATAGTTCATCAGTGCGTCGTCAATCTTGTTTATGTCCCGGGTATATTTTGTAACTTTGATATATGATGCGAAATTAATCACAGCGACTTTAGACCCTTGGTTGTGTGCTGAATGTGCAGCGACCATTGAAGACAGTGTCGCATAGGACAAAGTGTTTCTTGGGTTTGCCATGCTTACACTGGTATCAATGATTATGAGCAGATCCTTTCTTTTTCCGGATCCGAATAATTGTGATGAGCCCTCTGAAATTCCTTCGAGAGTATTGTATGACGGAATCGGTCTTCCAGATTTCATTATTGTTCTTTTGATGTCAAGACGGCTGATTCCTCGAGAGGGTTCCCAGATTTTGTCACGTGTTCTGTAATAGCTGGTTCCCTTTTCCATCTCTTCAGGCATCTCTAGTGAATACGCATCAGCTAGTGCCTGATAATACATCTTGTTCGCTTTTTGCGCGTTGCCAGCTCCGCCGACACCTGCTGCCAAACGTTTGAAATCGTCCCGGTCTAATTCTCCAGCAATATCTTTCAGACCTTTCTCAACATCACCGAAATCTCCAGGTTCATGTTTATCGATTAAGATTCCTCCTGGAGTTGGACTAGAGCTGTCGTCTTTTCCTTGCTGTGCTCCAGCGCCTTTCTGTTTTTGTTTTCCATCATCACCGCCCTGCTGTTTGTTTTGTCCAGGACCTCCGCCTTGCTTTTGCTTATCGCCTTGGCCTGGATCGCCTTGCTGTGGTTGTTGGCCTTGATCTCCTCCTTGCTGTTGCTGGTTTCCGCTTCCTCCCTGGTTCTGTTGCTGCTGGCCGTTGCTTCCTCCGCCCTGGCTTTGATCACCTTTTCCAGAGCCGCCTTTGTAGTTGCAGGCGTTCGACGGATGAACTTTTTCCATATGTTTTTTGAAAACAGTTGCGAATGTATGTATCTTCTTTCTCCATGTGCTTGCCCTGAACATCTGGTCTGAAAGAAGCTTTTCAAGTTTCTTTGCATCCTTTTCTACTTCAGGATCACAGTCATTGACATAAGTGCCTTCTGGCAAGTCCCATAATCTTTCATAGATACGCATGTAAAGATCCCAGACATTGTTCTTTTCTTGTGGACCTCTCCTGTTCATCTCTCTGTATGTATCAACAACTTTTGTATCGTCCTGATGGATTTTTGTATTAACTAAAATATCTGCGAACAGGTTCTGGATATAAGCTGCTTTATCCTCGTCTTTGACAACCTTTAATGTGTCATTCATGAGGAATAATGCAGTATTCAGATCGTATGGGATAAGTTTGTAGTGTAGCATTTCGTGCCAAAGTATGATATCAAGATGTTCCTCTCCAACACGCTCTCTTAATCTTGGAAGATTGACAAAGATGTCATGTGTATCCATCCGAATATACGCTATGCTGTCTCCCATGATTTGCTGTGCCTGATCAACGTCTTCTAAAATGACCGGATCTTTAAGGTTCGGATAGTTGCAAACCTTCTTAATAGAATCCCAAATAAATGGATCTAAATTGTGAAGTTTTGCCTCTATTGTTTTTATTGCCATCTTATTTTATCCGTTCATAGACAAATTTCAAACCGACAGCGATCGGCCATTTTGCGATTGTATCCAATTTCTTTATCTCTCCGAAATGCCCTTCGATCTCTGCTTTTAGCTTGAGTTTTTCATCGTCGCTAAAGCCTCCGTTTGAATCTTTTTTGCAGATAAGGTCGTAACTTTTTACAATTGAAGAGATGATTTCTCCCAGTTTAGGCACTGATGCTTTAGACTGGTTGTAGATCTTCTGCGATTCTTCGAAACATTCTTTGACAAACTCTATACGTGCATTCACATATTGCTGGTTCTTTTTCTTTGCCTGGTCAGTCAATGTCAGCTTGTGCCATACTGCGTATGGAGCGATCTGTTTGATATCCTCGACATCAGCTGTCTTTTTTCCTCTCCACCATGCCAGTGCTTTTGCATACGTCACGATCGCTTTGTATGATCTTGGAGAGATCGCTTCCTCTGTGTAAGCGCAGATAGAATTTTTGTAGTGACATTTTCCGCACAACTGTCTTCCAGGTTTCATTACCATTGCATTGGCTTTTGTCTTGTATGCAGGGTCAATGCCTGCTTGGTCACAGTAATTCATCATGCTGATAAAGAATATCAAATGGTTCATTGCTTCACTTTCAATATCAACATCATTGATTGCTTCTCTTACAATCTTGTGTGAACCCACTTCCAGCTTCAGTTCTTTTGGAATATTCAACCGATCAGTTATACTTCCGCCCCGAGTCAGATGCGAAATGAATGTAGGGTTAAGTTCTCCTGCAACAACTGCAATATCAAACCGATCTCTTACAGGCGGTGGCAGAGGCCAGTTTCCGCTGTCAGGCGCGTTTGCTGTCGCATAAATTGGACCGTCCTTTAGCATGATGACTTTTTCGTAATATTTTGCAAGCCCTCTGTCAATTGTCTGGTAAAGTGAACTTAATGTTCCTGGAGGGATTCTGTTTATTTCGTCCAAGATCTTAACAGGACTATCGGTGAATTCCCTTTGGATAACTTCTTCAATCCCGTGCATCAACTTTCCAGTGTGAAGACGGGCAATCATCTCCTCTCTGGTTAATTCTGGATTTCCGTAGATTGTTGCATTGAAAATATTGTTTATACTCTGGTCATAGATGAAATGGCCGACAATCTCTGCGCTTGTAGTCTTTCCTGCGCCAGGAGGACCGAATGATATCATTGTTCCTTTTTCCACTAATCCAACAAGAATGCTTAGCAGAAGAGGCGCGTTGTATCCTTTTTCATATATATCGATGTTTTCGCTCTCATTGTCGTTCAATGGAAATGATTTTGCAAGACCGAACTGTATATTCTTTTCTGGTGCGATGTATAAAGCCCTGTCCTGTATCAAATCATAAAGTCCGTGCAGCTTTTTCCTGATATCTGCGCTATAGTCAATGCCAATCTTTTTCTTCAAACTTTGTGATACATTTGCGATTGTATCTAGAATCGATTTTTTCTTTTCTTCTTCCTTTGGTTCTGTAGCGAATCTTCCGTTCTTATCTCGATGACGGCTGTCTCGTGGTTCAGTTCTTGGCCGTGGTTGACTTGGGATTGTTCCTCCAAATAGCTTTTTTTTCCGCTCTTCCATTCTTCTTCGAGCGTCACTCATTGGTATTTCAAAGTTCGAATTCATTTTTTCAACCTCGCTTCTCTGCTTCATATTCAGCTATTGTTCTGAAAAAATCTTGTTCTGTCGCTGCAACTAGGGAGTGTCCGAAATATTTCGCATTCCATCTGAAATCCCTGACACGCCGTACTAGTTCCTTAATGTCTGAACCAGCCAACCCTTGGATTTTCTGTCTTGGATTTCTTTCTGATGCTTCTTTTACTTCAACTGATCTCCGGTACATCGCGCTTGCAACTGCACTTATTGGAATGTCCTCAAAGAACTGAAATTCTGACTTTTGATCTGACAATCTAATATGGATCTGCAGTATTTCTCCGATTTCTGCTTCAGTGGGATATTCGAAAGAAATTATTTTATCAAAACGCCCGGCTCTCAATATCTTCTCGTCAATCAATTGCCTTCTGTTAGTTGCAGCGATGTATACATTCCTACTGGAGTATTTGTCTGTCTGGAACCCCTGAAGATGCTTTGCAACCTCGTTTGTGATCCGGCCCATCATACCTTCATTGTCATCGCCTCCTTGTCGTGGGCAGACAGCATCTATCTCATCGAAAAAGATAATGCTGTTCTTTACGCTTAGTATCTTTCGCAGCCTTTCTTCGCTTTCCCCCCAGTATTTGCTCATGAAATCTGTTAAATTGACTTCTACAAAGTTTTTTCCGCATGTATCTGCAATGATCTTCGCTAGGAATGTCTTTCCGGTTCCCGGGGGGCCTTCGAATAGTATCCCTTCATATATGTCAATATTGTTTCTGATGCATGCTTCCTCATCGTTGAGCCTTAATGATAATAAGTATGCTGCAGATTTTGCCCTGTGGTTTCCACCCATATCATTGAATGTAAGTATCGAACCAGACCGCTGCTTTCTAACCTCTGTGTAGTTTAAGCCATGGAAAGCTAATTCTGCGTCGGGGTTATAGATAGATTTCTTTTCAATGGCATTTAGAATTCCATTATACTCTCCTCGCTCCAACTGCTTTCGTAGGAAATTTTCAAAAAATTCAAGATATCCTCTTGTTTTTCTTGCAAGCTCTTTTGCATTGTAAGGTCCTTTCCCAATCCGGATATACTCCTCTACCAACAGATCGATTACACTGTAATCTTTTCCGAAATCGATGTTTTCCTGCAATTGAACAGGCACTGCCTCTTCTACATGCTTGCTTATCTCTTTTTGTGCGCTTGCTGCAGCGATATAGAATGAAAATAAATTTATGAATCTTTTAGTATCAGAATCTCTTTGGAGCGCAGGGTATTTTGAAGTAAGTTCATCTTTTGTTGCTTTATATGTGCCAAGCATCCGCTCGAATGCTTCAAATGCAATATTATACTCTGAAGCAAAGCCTTGACTGCTTGCACTGCGTTCTTTTCCCAAGATCCGATCGTACATCTTTAGGATCGAACCATTCAATCGTTCACACTTGTATTCTTGAGCGTTTTCACTGATCACTCTAGAGCTGAGTTCTATGAAATACCTTCTTTCTGTTTTTGTCGGTTCAACTGCTACAACCATTTTTACCTCCGAGGCAAAATAAAAATAAAAAATAAAATAATTTTATTATGTTGTCTGCCTTCTGTCACGCATGCGGTTTTTCTGCATCTTTTCCCTGATTTCATTGACCTTGTGGTCTAGGACAGATTTATCTCCCCGCATAAGTTCTTTAGGCTTTTTGATCTCTATTTTTCCCAGATTTGGATTGTAATCTGTTGTTTCTGGATCGTCTTGAGTCTTTGAACTTTCGATCTTTCCAAGAACATCGATGATCTCTTCTCCGGTTTTTACATCCTTCTTAACTTGTTCCAATCCATTCTTCAAACCGGTTTGAGTCTCTTTTGCGCCATTCACATACGGGCTAAGCACAGCTTTTATGTACTCAAGCTGGTATTTTGCCTGCTTCAGTTCGATTACCCGGTTCTTGTAGGTAATTCTGATAGCGTCCTGAGCGTCATATTCGTTATTTGTCATGATCAGGTCGATCTGTAGACCTTCTATGTCGTCCATGTGTTCTTCAAGATCACCTTCAAGATTATCTATTTCGTCAATGGTGTCATTTAGTTCTTTTTCTTTCGTCTTCCATTCGTCAGTGTATTGCTTTTCTTTTGGTATTGCCAATTGCTCGTCAATCAGTTTATCCCTTTTATCTTTCAGTTCCTTAAGTCTATCTTCGTATTGTTTCTGAATTGTTTCTGCTTCTTCAAGATCTGCGTTCAAAGTCTTCAATTCTACTTCTTCCTGTTTAAAACCTTCTTCTGCCTCTTTTAGAGCTGTCTCTGCAGTACGGGATTCCATAAGTGTGTCAACAATCCTAGTTTCAAGCGTGTTTATGAAATCTTTAATCCTTGTATATGGATTTGTAATCCCAAGTCTGTCTGTCACTCTGTATACCTGACGCTGAACAGTTCCAGTATTGCAGCAGCTGACTTCGAAAAGTTTGTCATTGTTTTCTGCATCTTCATTTTGCTTTAGACGTTCAGCGATCTTTTTCTCACGCTCTTCTACTCGCCTTGAAACACCTCTGCTGCTTCCTCCTTGGTAACCGCCTCTGTTATTTCCTGTATTTCTATTTGCGTATGCTCCGACCATTTTGTTTTTCCTCCAATTGTTTTTGTTTATAGCTCACGCTAGTTAAAGCAAAAATATGAGCTTATTTTCAGTCGATCCAACGGTCTGGATCAACTTCTCGATCTAAACTCCTCTTTAATCCTTCGAGCCCTTCACGGGCTGCGCGTTTAGCATAAGGTTTGACTTCTTCAAGGATAGGCTCTATCGCTTCTTTAGCATCGCCGAATATTCTTCTTGCAATGCCGTCGTATCCGTTGATGAAAAGCTCTCCATGCCTTCGTCTTATCCAGTATCTCCTGTTTGTCTCAAGATCTTCTATCAGATAAGTTGGAGCTTCCCGTCCTCTTAGTGTTACTTTGTATATCTTGACCTTTTCCAGATCGGCAAACTCTGCTTCTTTTGTTTCATTTTTTATCTCTCTTTTCTCTTCCGGCTTTTGCTGTTCTGCATCGGTCAAGGACTCTTTTGCGACAATCTGGTCTGTGTTGTACTCTTTTGTGGAGCCCAATGAACCGTAGATCATTGCTCCGCCAAGACCGATTAGAGCAAGGAATCCTGCTCCAACACCCATCTTTCCGAGGCCAACAATCCCTTTAATCATTTTCAAACAAACCTTCTTTTTTTCTGTCTGTATTGTGTCTCATGTAAAGCTCGCCAAGCTTTCTCTCAATCGCTTGCCTGTATTGATCGTCTTTTGGTCTTTCCATCAGGCGTTCAAGCAGATGCACTGCAATGTACTGCATCTCTTCCTCATTAAAGACACCGTCTTTAGCGCAGGCCCTGAAAAGTTTCTTGACATATTCTGTCTTGTCAGGACGGACAGATCCTTCATCAAGCTTGACTAAAGTCTGTTCTGCGATGTCAACGTAAGCCTGTTCATTGAACGTGTTGCTGCTTATTGCGTACCATGCGACACTTGCAAGTATTTTCTTATCGATGTCACCCATTCGTCCTTCTTCTACAGCTTTTCTCAGATCTGCATTAAGGAATCTTTTCTGCACTTCTGATCTTAGACCAGCGTCAATCGCTTTCCGGATAAGAATACTTTTTGCCTCATATTCAAGACCGTTCTTGCATTCTTTACTAATATCCTCAAGATCTCCTACAATCTCTGCTTGGATATCCGGATGTTGGTCATAATCCACTAATTCCTCAAGTTCTTGGGAATTTGTGATGTTTAATTCTGCCTCAGTGTTGAAGATGTTCAAAGTATCTTCTTTTACAGCATTTATTCCAGCTGTTGCTCCGAGTGACAGTCCGGCCATTCCTAAGAGCATTGTCAGTTTGCTCTTCAGAAGCTTTTTCAAGAGGCCTTCTGTTTCAGTATCGTATATTGATCGTGGGTCTGCCATTTTCAATAGCCTTCTTCTCCTTCTTCAGTAGTTAGTCCTTCAAGGCCTTCGGTCTTGTTTTCTTTTACAAATGTCTCATCCTTAGTCTTTGTGTATGTTTTTTCAGGCGCAGCGCCTTCTGCACCAGAAATAGTGTATGCTTTCAGGTCTTCTTCCTTGGAGAAATTGCTTTCCTCTTCGAATTCTTTTTCAACTGGAGATTCTGCCATCTGTTTCAATGCTTCTGTAACAAATTCTTTTGTTCCTTCGACTGCTTGTGTGTAATCATCTCTTAGGTCTTCTGCGTTCTTCACTCCGTATGCAACCCCGCTTCCGAAAGCGATAGCCAGACATGCAGCACCAGCAAAATACTTGTTTGCTATTGCTTTGTACGCGATTCCGCATCCGCATGCTGCAATCCTGTATGGGGCAGTAAGGGCTCTTCTAGGCAGGCTTTGTCTTTGGCCATATGTGCCTCTGGAACTCCTTCTTGTAATAGAAGTCTCTAGATCCCTATCTTTTGCTTCCCGTTTTTCTCTCATTTTTCCTCGGAATTTATCAATCATTTCGTCCATTTTTATTCCTCCGTATTTGCATATAGCTCTCGCTAGCTTGCTTAATTTTCATCTATCATCAATAAATTTGATTTGTTGTTATAGTTATTGATGAAAGTTTAATATAAACATTTGTTGTAGCCGCTGTTGCAGTTGTATGTTGTAGTTATTGCTGCGAATCTCCGTCATCGCTGCAAAACTTTTTTAGCCCGAGGATTTTTTCCTTCTGGCTATTCCTTTGGGTCTCGAGCCAGCTTATTGCCTGCTCGTACTCTTCGATGCTCTTTTCAAGCTCTACGAATTCTGCATATGTGTTTGCAAAAACTAAGATCTCATCATTTCTGTTCACATCTGTATTATTTCTCAATAATAATTTTCCTTTTTTAATAGCAGACTTTGCCTTATCTCTTTTAGAGACAAGATCAATTTTATGGGTGTTGTATCTTTTTCTTAGACCCTCTAATTCCTCTGTTCGATATGCAATTCTTTTATTTAGGGACTCTATGCTTTTTTCAGCATCTGCTAAAAGATTCTCTATTCTTTTTGTAGGGCTTGAAACGCCAACTGAGTCTGCAATCCGGTAAAATGGCCTAAGAAATCTTGGTTTTCCAATACAGCTACGATCGAATTCAGCTTCATCTCTTTCTCTTGTGACTGGAATATTTGTTCTATTAGGACTTAGATAATCAATAATATTTACAAATTTGTCACCAAGATACTCTCCGATACGTTCTGTATATGCTTTTCCTGCAACCAAATCATTTGCCATTTTTTCTCCTCCAATAAAGCTATCGCTAGTTTGTCTCTCTGATTACAGGTAGCTCAAAAAATAATCATATCCCTTCAAGGTATCTTGCTATCAGCTCTTGATAGACAGCCTTTGCTTCACCAGCTTTTGTGCATTCAGAATTTTTTATCTCTGTGACAAGTCCGCTCTCTCTTGCAGGATCCTTGTCAACAACAGCATTGTATAATGAGTTCATTCTATGCACCTCTTATCTTCTTTACAAAAGGAATCTGTCTTCGATTC
>JAHWHI010000014.1 GCA_019323355.1 Candidatus Woesearchaeota archaeon
CTGTGAACTTTGCAAGCTTAGGGTTTGTCAGAATTCCTGGCTGGTACCTGCCTGGAAAAACTTTGCAGCCTGTATATTTCCCGAACAGTTTCAGAGGTTTCCAACCATTCTCCCTACGGCATACAATAATTACATCCTCTGGTGCGTACTGTGCCAGGAATTTTGCTGCAATACGTAATCTCTTGTCAATCTGAGATACATTCAACACTGCAAGCCCATCTGTCCTAATCTTGTAGATGAAAGGCTGCATGTACTTTGTCCTGAATTTTGTTCCAATATGTACTCCTGCTTTGAAGTAGACATCTGTTGGTACTAAAAATGATTCTTCTTCTGCCATTTTTTCCTCCGATATAAGCAGGGTAATATATGCAGAATATTTCTGAGCTGCATCTTTATTACCTCAGCAGTCAATGCTCATGGCCAGTCTCTATGGCTGACATCCATGAACTTTGGTTATGTATATGAGAACTTGAGAGTGCTTTATAAAGGTTTCGCAGGGAACTCTCCCATATCTTCGTATATCGGGCCTGTGCCTGTGAGGGTGCTTTTGATGAGGTAGAAGGCATTGATATTAAATTCAAGAGGCTTGACATTGATCTTATCCACCTTGTCCAGGAAAGCTTTCCTATCTTCTAAGAATTTTACTCTTGCGATTGTGATATGTGCTGTGAATGGATGATCGATAGGGATTTCATCTGTCGCTTTGTGGATCTTTTCAAACAGTTCTGTGACTTGTTCTGGCGGCTTGACAGAGATATGGACAACCCGGATACGTTTTGGAGTGAACACGTCGAGACCATAAAGAGTAAGCTTGAAGCTGTTGAATGAGATGTTTGTTAATTTAGTTTTTAGAGAGTCTATATCTTTTTCATCTATCTCTCCAAGAAACTTGAGTGTGATATGAAATTCTTTTGGTAATTTTAGACCTTCTTGGTTTAGTCCATCCTGGATGCGTCTCAGCTCTTCTTCAATTTCCCCTGGCACTTTCACAGCAATGAAGAGTCTCATAAATTGATGAATGGGATATTCTTTTATTAATATTTTGGAAAGAAAGAGTAAAAAAAAGAAATAATACTTAATATGCAAGATTAGTCTGATTAATCCTCTTCGGAATAATCCTCTTCAGAGTATTCTTCTTCTGGAGGAGGAAGTTCTTCTTCTGGTTCTTCTCCAAAGTCTTCTGTATCCTCTGGCTCATCTGGCTCTGGGATTGGCGCAGATTCCAGTGCTGATACTTCTCTTGTCACTGATTGCTTGACACCAGGCTCTTCTGGGCCTGCTTCGCCGATCTTCTCTGCAAAACCTACTTTTTTCAAGACTTTGGTTACTTTTACTTTGCACCGCTCCCCTTCCTTGACATTAGGTATGAACAGTACAAAACCTTGTACTTTCGCAACACCGTCGCCTTTTGCGCCGACAGCCTCTATTGTCACGTCAACTTCGTCGCCAACATCTACAGGCGGCCTCATACTTCTTCTTTGCATATTTAATACCTCACTTGATATTTTTGGCCTTAAATATCGAGATGTAGTATTTAAAGGTATTGTCTACGCCTAAAGAAAAGCTATATAAATGCTGGTTTCATTGCAATCTGATATGGCAAAGAAAGCTGCAAAAAAGAAAACAACAAAGAAAGCAAAGGAAATCAAGAAGGAAAAAGAAGCAAAGAGTGAACCAAAGACCAAGAGCAAGAGAAAACCAGAGCTAAAAGCAAAGCTCATCTCTGAACGTGTTCTTGTCGAAGCCTCTGATCAAGCCAGAGAGTTGTATAATCAAGGAAGGTACGGAATCATCCTTGACAATGGAGAGCTTCAGCTTAACCTGATAGAAGCCTTATTCTTGCTAGAGAAAGGAAAGATCAAGATCATGTCTGGCAGAAAGAAAATGACTGCGCAGACACTGATAAAATCTCATGAGGAGCAGGATCCGAATTTCTGGGTAAGATATGTTGTATACAGAGATTTCAGGAATCGCGGATATATCATCAGCACTGCTCTCAAGTTTGGCGCTGATTTCAGAGTATATGACAGAGGGATGAAGCCTGGCAATGGGCATGCGAAATGGCTTGTCTTTCCAGTATCAGAAGACAAAGTCCTTTCATGGTATGAATTTGCTGCAAAGAACCGTGTGGCAACAAGCACAAAAAAAAGACTGCTGATTGGGATTGTCGACAAAGAAAATGATGTCACATATTATGAGATAAGATGGATGCGGCCGTAAAGATGATGAATAAAAATTCTGTGAATGTGCCTGATAGAATAATCCAAATGATCAGACTTAGAGGGTATGTTCTTCCAACAGACATCAGCAGGGAACTGAAGATAAACTCGATATTTGCCGGCGCGCATCTATCAGAGATGGTAGACTCTGGAAAGCTGAAGATCTCAAACACTAAAGTCGGGAGCAGCCCAGCATACTATCTTCCTGAGACTGCATCAAGCTTACAGAACCTGGAGAAATACCTTAATGAGAAGGACCAGAAAACTTTCCAGATATTGAAAGAGAAAAAAATACTGAGGGAGAAAGATCTTGGTCCGTTGATACAGGTATCATTAAGAAATCTTAAGGATTTCGCTGTTCCGTTGCGGGTGAACAAGGAGGAGATATTCTGGAAATATTATCTTGTCTCTGATGATGAAGCAGCTGCATTGATAAAAAGTATGATCGAGAATGACAAAGAGATATCTGCTCCAGAGCCAGTGGTCAAAAAAGAGGAAGTGCCTGAGGCAATAGAAAAAGAAGCGCCTAAGGTTGTGGTGCCAGAACCTATTGTCGCTGCTGAGAAGCCAAAAGCTAAAAAGAAAGAGAAGAAGGCAGAGCCGAAAAAAGAAAAAGAGATCCAGACAACGATCCCTGATGAGAAAATAGAGCCAAAAGAGAAAATCGAGAAGCCGCAGATCAAGAATGAATTTTATGACAAGATATCCTCCTACTGCGAGCGGAAAAAAATAAAGATCCTTGATGCTGAGCTTATTAAAAAAGGAGATATCGAGCTAGTGCTCGAAGTCCCGACTGTCATTGGGAATGTCAAATACTTTGCAAAGGCACGGGACAAAAAACGAAACAATGATGGAGACTTATCTTCAGCATATGTCCGAGGCCAGACAAAAAATCTTCCTACTGTTTTCCTAACAACAGGAAAAGTCACAAAGAAAGCGCTGGAGATGGTAGGGCAGGATTTCAAGCAAATGATTGTAAAAGAGATCTAAGATGGGTTGTGCGATTACTGAATTATTGAAAGGCGATGAAATAGAACTAGAAGACCTGAAAGGAAAGATTCTTGTTGTTGATTCCTACAATATGCTTTACCAATTCTTAACAACCATAAGACAGAGAGACGGTGCTCCTCTGATGGACTCTAAAGGAAGGATCACTTCACATCTTACTGGATTGTTCAACAGGGTCACCAAATTTATGGAGATCGGTATGAAGCTTGCGTTTGTTTTTGACGGAGAGGTACCTGAACTAAAGGCTGCTGAACTCAGGAAAAGAAAGACTGTGAAAGAGGCTGCAAAAAAATTGCATCAAGAAGCAATAGAACGGGAAGATGTCGAAGCAATGAGCAAGTATGCTGGCAGATTTTCAAGACTGACAAGAGATATGGTTGATGAAAGCAAAGAACTGCTGAAAGCTCTAGGTCTACCTGTGATACAGGCGCCAAGTGAGGGAGAAGCGCAGGCTGCGTTCATAGTAAAAGACAAGGATGCTTGGGCTGTTGTCAGCCAGGATGCTGATGCTTTCTTGTTCGGGGCTGATAAAGTCGTAAAAAATCTTAGTGTTGCTGGGAAAAGAAAACTTCCTTCAAAATTTGCATTCACAACAGTCAGACCGCAGGTCTTTGACCTTAAAGAGAATCTTAAAGAGCTGGAGATTAACCAGGATCAGTTGATTGCTTTGGGAGTTCTTGTCGGAACTGATTTCAATCCTGGGGGGATAAAAGGCATCGGGCCTAAAAAAGGACTGAAACTTGTCAAAGAGCATGGAGATGATTTTGAAAAATTATTTTCCTCTGTTGACTGGCCTTTTGATTTTTCCTGGAAAGAGCCTTTCAACCTAATCAAGAAGATGAAGGTCACAAAAAAATACAAACTCGAGTGGGGAAAGATAGATAGTGACAAGGTTGTTGAGATATTATGCAAACGCTACGATTTTTCAGAAGAGCGGATCCTGAAGAAATTAAAGGATGGCTCTAAAAAGCAAGAAAAACAGAAACAAAAAGGGCTATCGCAATGGTGCTGACTGTAAAAGTTAAGTCAAAGGATACGCAGAAGATAAAGAAAGTTCTAATTGACAAAGGGATATTCAACCAGGGATATAAAGTGAAACGGGAGAAAGGCTTTGTATATCTTCCTGTTCTGAAAAGGATTACAAAACCAAAGCTTGAATTCGCAGATAAAAAACTAGATCTGATAGAAAGGAAAGGCTCACTGCAGAGTATCCTGGCAAAGGATTTGACAAGTAAAGAGTTAGAGGCAGTGCCTTCTGCATTTGACATTGTGGGAGATATCGCTATCCTCGAGATCAAAGACGAGATAAAAAAGCACGAGAAACTTGTTGCACAGACCTTGCTTAAGCTCCATAAGAATATCAAGACTGTTGTGAAGAAAGCCTCAATTCATGGCGGAGAGTTCCGAACACAGAAGATGAAGCATCTTGCAGGCGAACAGAAGAAAATTGCTGTCCATCGAGAGAGCGGTGTTTTGATAAAACTAGATGTTGAGAAAGTCTATTTCAGCGCAAGGCTGTCTAATGAAAGGCTCAGGATTGCGAATCTGGTGACGAAAAGAGAAGACGTCCTTGTCATGTTCAGCGGATGCGCACCTTACCCGCTGGTGATCGCTAAAAACAGTCCTGCAAGACACATCGTAGGAATAGAGAAGAATCCTACAGGCCATAAATACGCTCTTGAGAATCTCAAGCTGAACAAAGGGATTGCAAACAAGATAGAACTATTCAAAGGTGATGTTAGGAAAATCATCCCAAAGCTGAATAGAAAATTCGACCGAATCGTGATGCCGCTTCCAAAATCTGCTGAAGATTTCCTTCCAGACGCTCTTAAAGCTGCAAAAAAAGGCGCAGTAATCCATCTCTATGATTTCTTAGATGAGAAAAATATTCCTGATGCTGCGATCGAAAAGATAAGAAAACATGTTCATAAATTTAAAGTTCTGAAAATTGTGAAATGCGGACAGTTCTCTCCTTCTGTATACCGGATCTGTGTTGATTTCAGGCTAGAATAAAAAGTGTGTGCTCAGCAGTTACTCCGTCCATTCATCTCCGTTAGGATCAGACGGTGTTCACCTTCGTCATCGCACAATAATGTGATATGTAGAAAGACGTTTATAAAGGTTATGGCCTCTAGCCAAACATATTTACATAATCTGTGATTTCTTCTGTTGTCTTGTTGCGGACTTTTTCTATTGCATTGATAAAATCATCATGCAGTACATGAGCCCGATCTTCTCTGATTGCAAAATAACCTGCTTCTGTACAAACCGCACGGACTTCAGCTCCAGACATGCCATCTAATTCTTCTGCAATCTTATTCTTATTGACTTTCTTAAGCGTCATATCCTTGCTGTGTATCTTAAGGATCTGTTTCAATCCTTCAACATCTGGAAGATCAACATGTATCTGGCGATCCAGTCTTCCTGGTCTTGTGACTGCTGGGTCGAGGATATCCCTCCTGTTTGTCGCGCCAATCACTTTTACATTGCCAAGCTCCTTGAAGCCGTCAAGCTCTGCTAGAAGCTGCATAAAAGTTCTCTGCACTTCCCGCTCTCCAGAAGTGCCAATATCCATTCGTTGCGATGCAAGTGCGTCAAGTTCATCAATGAAAACTATAGATGGAGCTTTTTCTCTTGCAAGCTCGAAGATCTCACGCACTAATTTTGCACCTTCTCCAATAAATTTCTGTACCAATTCAGAACCAACAATCTCGATGAAAGTCGAGTTTGTGCTTTCTGCAACTGCTTTTGCGAGCAGGGTCTTTCCAGTACCAGGCGGACCGTGAAGAAGAATGCCTTTCGGAGGTTTGATACCGACTTTTTCAAACAGTTCTGGTTTCATCAACGGAAGCTCTATAACTTCCTTGATCTCTTCTATGATGCTTGAAAGACCTCCTATATTCTTCCAGGAAACTGTAGGTTTCTCTATGATCACAAATTTTTCAACATTAAATTTTTTCATGGAATGTATTTTATCCACAACAACCAGATTTTTCTGGTGGGCCAGGACAAAATCACCTGGCTTCAAATCCTTGACATTGCTTGAGATATTAACATAAAACTCGTTTCCATTCTTCAGGCTGAGGATTGCTTTCTCTTTCAATATGTCTCTTACCTCGCAGATCAAGAACGGTGGTGTGTGAAATTTCGCCATCTCATTCTTAAGATGCTCAATAGTGTTACGCAGAATTCTATTCTCCTCTTCTAATGAACTTATATTTGTTGTATAACCATACATTGCCTTTTCAAGTTCGTCTGTTTTAGTCCCCATCCCAATCACGAACAACCCGCGTGAGTATTTAAAGGTTTTGTTTCTTTGAGAAATAACAACACGTAAACTTTTTTAACCAGTACTCTCAGTGATATTCACATTTTTAACTTTTGCGCTTCCTGATACAACCGGACCCTGGACTTCCCATCCTGACTGCTGAAATCTTTCTTTTGAACATTCTGCAATATTTGATAGAATCCGTAACATGTTATCTGTTATTCGGATTCCCTTCACTGGTTGGACAACCTCTCCATTCTTGTAGAGAAAGATCGCATCTCTCGGAATTGTCGAGAAATCTCCAGTAAGATAATTCTGGAATCTTGTATACCAAGTGTTTGTAATTCTCAATCCTGAAAAATCCTTGTACATACTCTCGGTCTTATTTTTTCCAGGAGCGATCACAATGTTCGTGTTTGTCGGATAAATCAATCCTGCGTTCGCTGTTGTCTTAGTTTTGTATCTTCTTGCTGTGCTCGTATTGTGCAGAAAAGTCTTGAGAATTCCTTTCTCTATGACCAAAGTTTTTCTTTTTGGAACTCCTTCTGCATCGAACTTCGAGGTCTCAATGCCTCCAGGATAGGTTCCGTCATCATAAACTGTGACTGCTTCTGATGCTACTTTCTTGCCCAATTTGTCAATAAAAAAAGAATAGCCTGATTCTGCTGCACTGATCCTAGAAGAATAACCTACATTATCTAGTATGTCCCCAAAAGGATATGGGTCCATGATAACATCATATTTTTTAGCAGGAATCCTTTTCGGAGCTTTTGCTTTTACAGCATCTTCTGCAGATTTTCTTCCGCTTTTTTCAGGATCAAAATCAGATAGTACTCTGCAGACCTGGTTATAATAGCCGGACTCGTCCTTTTTGACATGGCTCCGGAATGAAAGATAAAGGGCTGTCCCTTTGTCTTTTGCCTCTACATTGCTCGAAGTAAGTAAATTCTCTTCTGAACATGCAAATTCGAAAACACCATTGCAACGCTTTGCACCGAGCGAGAGCGCAGTGTTTATCGCTGATTCGACAATGTCAATGCTCTTGTCGTGAAGGTCCAATATTTTTTTATCATAAGTCTTCTCAGTCTTTTTGTACTTGAACGGGCCTTCTGCAATTCCTTGATATTTCTTGTTTGGCTCCATTGCCTTTGCAAAGGAAATGGCCTTCTTGACAAAGTTGTTGATTGCGGTATTGTCAAACCGTTCTAGTGATGAAGAGATCATCCTTTGATTATATGCGAACATTATCGCAACATATTTATGATCCCAGGTTTTTGTGGCTGCGATCTCATTGTTCGAGAATTTGATCTGTGTCTTTGTTTCATCCCTCAATTCGAGCACAATATCATCTGCGCCTTTCTTTTTGAGTTCTCTCATCAATGTCTTCAAAAAATTACTATCTTCCATTTTATCTGATCTTAATATTTTTCAAACGTATCGAAGGACCTCCAGTTGTTACTGGGACTCCCTGGGAAGGCTCTCCCTTTCCGCATGTTGCTGCCCTTAATTCGATTTTTTTTCCGATCGCGTCGACAGCTGACCAGAACTTTGGAGTTGTTATCTCAAGCACAGGAGCGACCAGAGGATACATTATCTTTCCATTCTTTACATAGTATGCCTCTGAACCAACATATTTCTGGTTGAAACGTTTGTCGTCAATGTTCCATTCCTGGAAACCTTCCATGTAGATCCCTTCTTTTGTATCAGCAATTATCTCGTCGTGTGTCCAGTCACCGGGTTCAGTATATGTGTTAGACATCCTGACAATAGGCTCGTTTGCAAATACCTGTGCTCTGGCACATCCATTGCTCTTCAAACCCATCTTTGCTGCTGTTTCTCTGTTATGAAGAAATTCATTGACCTTTCCGTTTTTCAACAAGTAGCGCTTTCTTGCTTTTACGCCTTCACAATCATACAAAAAGTAGCCTGCAGTTCCTTCAAGTAGAGGATTGTCAACAACATTCACAATCTCTGCACCGATCTGCTCTCCCACCATATCCCGCTTGATAAAGGATTCTCCGGCCTGTGCACTCTCTCTTCCAAGAATCCTGTCAGCCTCATAGGGATGGCCGACGCTCTCGTGGGAAGCTATGCCTGTAACTTCTGGACCGCAGATTATGCTATAATTGCCTGATTTAATTTTCTTACCTTTTTGGATATTTTCTTTTAGTTTTAATGCTATTTCAAGAGCGTGATCTGATACTTTCCATTTCTTGAAGACCTCCAGACCTCCGAGAGAATTATACTGATAAAATCTCTGCCTCATATCCTTTTTTTCCTTGACTGTCATGAACCAATAAAGCTCGACTCTTGGTATTATAGAAGTTATCTTTGTCCCTTCTGTATTTGCAATGATCTGCTTCCTGTGATCGTGTTCAAGATAAAAATGCCTTGCTGGAACTTGAACTTTTGATTTTGTCAGAGTAGAATCAATATCGTAGAGTAGCTTAAGCTTCTCTGCAGGATCAATATCTCTTGGATCAGTCTTCATCTTGACTTCCACTTTCTTTTTATGGGATTTTTCTTCTGAGAAGACTATCGGCTCTTTCATCAATCTAGAACCTATCTTTGTTATCTTTTTCGCCCTAAGTACCATCTGTTTTATGCTTGTTTTGTCAAGCTTGTTTGTCGAAGCAAAACCTAACGTGCCATTTATCAGGAGACGTACACCAATCCCGTTTTGAGTCGAGAAACCTCCCAGCTCGGGATTTCCATTCTTCAAGAAATAAGCGTCATCCTCAATCTCCTCAAGACGTACCTCTGCATATTTTGCATCTTTACATAAACCTAGTACGTAATCAACTATCTCCTCCATTTTTTAAATTCCTTTACTCTTTGTACGCTGCTGCTGAAAGCTTTTCCAGCTCTTTACTGGCTTTGCGCATAGGCTCTAGAAGAATATTGATTTCTTTTGCAAGAGCGTTCTTTAAATCTAATGGATGCAGTTCTTTTTTCCTGTAAGCTTGCTCAAGATCTGCATAATTTGTAAATTCCAGGTTGCCGCCGAATTTTTCAGGGCGTTCGATTATGAATGGTTTTCCTTTATCTCCTTTGAGAACCATTATGACATGCTGGATGAATGCAAGGACACCGTTTTCTTCAACAATCCCCGGCTCGCAGTAAGCGCTCTTTATCTTGTCTATGACTGTCTTCTCGTCGTCGAGAAGATCGATCTTTGACTTTGGATCTGAGGCGCTCATCTTCTTTCCGATAAGGCCCGGAATCATCGGTGTCATGAGTTCAATCCGGGATTTATACCCGATTTTAGGTAGTGATTCTCTAGCAAACATCAATATTTTTCTTTGGTCAACACCACCATATTGTACATCAACTTTCAGGTATTCTTCATCCAAGGTCTGGACAAGAGGATAGATCAGACCAGATAACTTTGGATTGTCTGATTGCTTTACCACATCAGAAGCTGCTTTCCGTGCGTCATGCACAGAAGTAAAAGTGCTTAATTTTAGTAAGTCAAAGAAATATTTCTTATCCAGATTTATGTCTGAGGCTTTAACAATCTCAAATTCTTTTATATCAGCTCCAAGAGACTTGAACATCAAAGGGATAGCTTTCTGATAATATTTATATCTCTTATCAAGGATATCCCAAGGAGTGTTGTCCAGAGCCCCTGTGATGTCTGACAGCAGAAGCTTGACATGAAATCCAGCTTTAAGAAAATCAGCAAGCTTTAGCACCCAGATGAAATATGCTATATGCGGTTTTCCAGTTATAGCTGTGCCAATATATACTACAGGTTTTTTCTTTGTCTTGAGGAGTTTCTTCAGTTCCTCCTCTGTCACAATCTCTGCAGTATTTCTCTTAATTAGATTAAACTTTTCTTCGACATTCATAAGAATCACGTTTCTTATCTTTCTTATCCCTGGTGGGACATGACTCCGATAATCCGCGATCTCTTCCGGATCATAGGCTGCACTTTGACTTTCATTCCAGTCTTCAGTCTCTTTTTCAGAGGCGCCTCAACATCAACCTCGATTGGGGCTGCTCTTCCGATCTGGACCATTGTGCTTGGAGCTACACGGACAACAGTGCCTGTCTTGTATGCGTATTTTGCCATAAATAATCACCTCGATAAACTAAAGAACAAGCATTCTTTATATAATTTTCTTTTATAAAGGGCTAGAAAACCTTTTTATAATCATTCCCAGAGTAAAAGGATATGGCGCAGATGATAAGTGTGACTGCACTCTCAGCATATCTCTACTGCAGGAGAAAACTATATCTGGAACAGGTATTAGGGTTGAAGGAGGTTCCAAAAGAGACCGTGATCGTAGGTAAGATCAGGCACAATGTATATGATCTTGTGAACAGGCAGGAGAAAGGTATTGTGCTTTCAATCCATGAGAACAATATCGACCAGATCGAAGAGAAATATAAGACAAATTATTCAAATAATCTCAAGAATTCAATAAAACTGAACAAGACACTTCTGCATAACCTGAAGTTTAATCTTAGTGATGTCTACAGACAGTTATGGCCCACATTCCTGGAGGAAGCAAGAATAAGGGCAGCTGCTCTCAGAGGCTTTGTCGAAAAGAACAAAATATTTGGACCTAAATTATGGGAGAGACTAACGCCAAAGATAGAATCCGAGGTATTTGTATCTTCAAAAGAACTCGAGCTTAAAGGAAAGATAGACCGGATTGAAAAACACGATGATAAGATAGTGCCAATCGAGCTGAAGACAGGAAAAGCTCCAAGAGAGAGTGTATGGGAGGGGCATCTGATCCAGATAGGGGCTTATATGATGCTTCTTGAAGAACAGTTCCAGAAGCCTGTCAATGACGGCATGGTTGAATATCTGACTGAAAAAATAAAAAGGCCTGTGAAAATGAACCCGTTTCTCAAGAATGACATAATGAAGCTCAAGGAGGAAGTCAAAGAATTGCTTGCCTCAGATAAACTGCCTGAGATCACTGAAAACAAGAACAAATGTAAGATCTGCGGGCTCAGGGATGAGTGTTATAGGCTCAATTAAAAAGGTTAAAAAGGCCCATATCACTAATGGGGATATTTCTGATACTGACACAGAAAGATTTAAATATTAAGATGAATCTTTCTTGACCAGAGGGATTGTTATGCCAGAAGCTGATAAACGAATAAGCAAGGAAATTGTTGGTCGGACAGTAGTCAGTAAAACAGGAAAAAGATTCGGCGAAGTTTCAGATGTTATCTTTGAAACAAGAAGCGGAGAACTTATCCATATTCTTCTAAAGAATCCTACAAGTTATGCTGATAAATTAGATCTTGAAAAAGACAAGAACGGCAATATCCTAATCCCATTCTCAGCAGTTATCGCAATGGGAGATTTCATGGTCATTGCTGAAGAAGATATTATATAGTTTATTCTTATAGATTTAGCATCAGAAACTTTAATAAATAGAACGGAATCTTTGTCTAACATGGAGAATATCTGGACTGAAAAATACAGGCCTTCTAAATTTGAAGAGGTAAAAGGACAGAAGGAAATAGTTTCCAGAGTGAAAGCTTTTGTCGAGAATAAAAATATGCCTCACCTTCTTTTTTCTGGCCCTGCAGGGGTAGGGAAGACAACATTGGCATTGGTCATTGCAAAACAGATGTTCGGTGACAACTGGAAAGCTAATGTTCTTGAACTGAATGCTTCTGACGAGCGTGGAATTGATGTGATCCGTGTTAATGTGAAGAATTTTGCGCGGATGCGTGCGATTGATGACGTGCCATTCAAGATAATCTATCTGGATGAATGTGACGCTCTCACAAAAGAAGCACAGCAGGCATTGAGAAGGACAATGGAGAACTATACAAAAACATGTAGATTTGTGCTCTCCTGCAACTATGCTTCTAAGATCATTGATCCGATAAAAAGCAGATGTGCTGTGTTCAAGTTCCTTCCATTGGATAAAGAGGATATTTTTGAAGTCATTGATAAAATCGCAAAAGAGGAAAAGATATCAGTGGATGAAAAGACAAAACTAGCTTTGTTTGAAGCAAGCAACGGAGACTGCCGAAAAGTTGAGAACATCATGCAGAGCTGTGCTGCGATCTCGAATACAATAAATGAAGACACTGTCTTTGCCATTGCATCGACTGCAAAACCAAAAGAGATCGCAGAGATAATAACACTTGCTGTGAACGGCAAATTTACCAATGCTAGAGACAAGCTATTGAAGACCATGCAAGATTATGGCCTTTCTGGAATTGACATCATAAAACAGATAACCAAAGAAGTATGGGGCTTGAATGTGGATGACCGGAAAAAGATCCATATGATCGATACTTGCGGAGAGTGCGAGTTCAGAATAGTAGAAGGCAGCGATGAATTCATCCAATTAGAGGCTCTTCTTGCAAAGTTTGGGATGAAATTAAATTAAGAGAAAAAGAAAATAAAAAAGAAATGCTTATTCTTCTGGAAGCACTGCAATGCTTGTGCTTATTGTTTCTTTGTAGTCATACTGCAGCTTGATATTGATTGACTTTACAAAGTCATTCTGGACAGCAATATCCTGCTTGCACCTGATGATTGCCTCTCCAGCCCGCAGATCTGCGTAACCAGTATTGTCAGAACCTTCTCTCAGACCAGAACATACAAGGCCTGGAAGTCCAGTATCAATCTCTACAAAGACACGGTTCTCGTCAACCCTCTGCGGATTGCAATCACTAGCAAGCCTGTATACCTTTCCGTTTCCTTTTTTCTGGATCCTGAATGTGAAAGCCAGTGCTGTTGAGCTTGCTGCATTCTCTGTCAGCTCTACGACCTGTACTGGAGATGCACTGTTCTGGACAACCCGAGAACCATCTACAGCACATACACCTTCTTCCCTGGATCGAAGATCCTTTCGGATACATAATGAGCTTATTGCTTTTGTGCCGTATTTGTAGCAGATGTCAGCCCGTACTGGATAAGTTGTATCTCCTAAGACCGGCTGTTCCCGATTCAAACTTTCGTAGATAATGTAAACTGCGTTTGACGGAATTACAGTGCCTTGCGGATCCCGATATTTTGCAAGAAGGTCTTCGTCTGGGTTCTTCCGAGCTTCTGTGTAACCAAATTCTGCAGGATCAAGACCGCTAAGAGTTACTGTGACATCGTCTTTCATAACTTCCCATTCACCGTCATTGATCAGCTGGATCTCAACATCAAACGGATCTGCTCCGCCGCTGAAGACCTTATCTCTTGGCCTGTCTGGCGAGAATTCCAATAAAAGTCCATTTGTTCCGCCAATAAAAGCTCTTGTCTCGACAGTTCCTTTGTCTCCGCCAAAGATCCCACGTTCCTCTCCAACATCTCTTTGTGCGCAGCCTACTGCTAGAACTGTTATAGCAAGTAAAATCATTGCAATAATATGTAGTTTTCTCATGATAAATTCCTCCTTAACCGAAGCCTAAATTTTCGATCAAAATTGGCTGGACAATGCTTTGTGTGACACGGTATTCTGTTTTTATTGTCAAAGGCGTGTTAAGCACGTCAGGTCCAACATCAAGTGTTGCAAAACATGAAAGAACAGGATTCTCGCGATAGATATTGAACTTATTGTCAGTATTCTTTAACAGCGGACATTCTAGATCTGTTGTTGCAAGTATTGTCGGAGCAACAACTGTGCCTTCTTCTGTGAACTGGATCCATCCATAATTCTGCCTCTCTAATGGGGCATCTGGATCGCATGCATCGACATCGTCTCCAGTCCTCAAGGATGTTGCCTGTATATCGTATATCTTGAGATTCTGGGATTCATCCACTTGGTTAAAATAAATGTCAAACCTTACACGCACCTGGTCAGGACTTATCTTGTCTGTACGGTAATCAACCTTTGTGACAGACACTGGTGCTGCCTGGCCTGCTGACAATGTCACAGAAGCCTCTTTTGGACAGCCAGAACCATCTTTCTGGCCACTGCCATCCCTGTCAATACATATAGGGAAGCTTGCCTGTGTCGCATAATCATAACATGCTGTGATAATCGTATCCTGCTTTAATCTTGGAGTTCCAAGTTCGAGTACATTTTCTTCGTTCACATCCCCGCTGAATGTGATCAACTGCTCTCCACCTGGACCGTATCTTGTTTTTCCTGGCAGGTCAGATCCCTCTATTTCTTTTTCTTCTTCCTCATATTCAAGATAACTTGGGTCATAACCATAGATGATCAGTTTCATCGGCCTGTAGGAAGCAAGATCACGTGGAGGCCATCTTCCTAGATTCTTAAGATTTACAAGGTAAGAAAAACTTTGGCCTGGTGTCAGCTTCATCTCTTCTGGACTCTCCAGAGTGATATCGATTCCGCGCAATCCTTCCAGGTACTGCCCTTCTTCAAATGCAGGACCCTCATTCTGCTGGTCTCTTGCGCAGGAAACTGAAAAGATTAGCATAGAAATCAGGATAATTGCAAATATTACGTATTTAACCTTCATTTTTCATCCATCACTTTTATACTGTTCTTAATAGGGATTCTATATATAAACCTTTTGATTGGTTCCATATATGGATTATATATGATTTTATCTATTGACAACTATCTTTTTTATTGTCAGTTGCTTTGATTCACCGATTTTATAGGCATATCTCAAACTTATCTGCAGGGGCGAGCGGGTTGCTGGCTTTCGCGGAAGGTCTACCACTTCACATTTGATCTTTGCCATGTTGTTGTCAAGATGAGTGTCTCTGCTGCAAGTCATAGCATCTCCGCCTGTCTGGGAATCAAAACTGTAATCTGTTGAAAGCTGGACTGCAAAATCAAAATTGTTCAAAGTATCTTTTGGATATCCGCCAGGACCGCAGACCAAATCCAATGTTGATTTATCTCCAGGATATTTCCTGTGGCGAAAGACCTGACCTTCTCCTTTATTTTCTACTGTGATGACAAAGGTAAGCTTGACTTTATCCTCAGGAACGTTTGTTATTATCTCTTCGACATCTGTGACTGCAAGAGGTGCTCCCTGACCTTCAGAAAGATTAAGTTTCTTATTAGCTTCCTCGAACTCGCAGGTGAATGCTCCTACTCTCGCTCCGATGCATCCGATCATATCTGCGATTGTCTCATAAGAATAACATAAGTTTACAGGAACTTCGACCTGAAGATCTTCTGTTGCAAAATCTATTGGTCCGGCCTTGAAAGTGAATATCTCTGGAGCTGGGACATAACCTCCGCTTGGATTATAGGAAGACCGCCCCTCGATCTTGTCCAGTTTTCTTGATGCTGTTGATTCATTGATCAATGGAGGAGAAGATCCTAGGACAAGGATGCTTTCCTCTGCAGTATAAGCGCCTTTATTGTGGAGATCAACCTGCACCATGAAGATGTCATTCACATATACGTCTGTCTTTGGGAAGTCTGTAAAAGAGTACTCAAGACCACTATATCCTATCCTGTAAAGTTCTTTTTCATAAGTGTCATACATACCTAAATCACATGCTGCTGCCAGAACTAAAACTGTAAGCAAACTAAATGCTAGTAATATTTGTTTGTGGTTCATTTTTCTTCAAACAATCTGGATCCCTTATGATAAGCTGCTCCTTTTTATTAGTGTTTTGATATAATGTTTTTAAATCCAGACTCTTGCCGTCTTTTGTTATCTTGAATGTTAAATCCTTGCCAGCATAACCGACAAGTTCTCCTTTTGCAATGTTCCCTGCTTTTCTTGCTCTTCTGATGCCTTCAAAGGTTGTAGTATATCCATTTGGATGTTTGATCTCCAGACCAGAATCTCCCTTCACTGAAACTTCCCCGCTTTCAGGAGAAACAATCTTTTGATTTTCTGCACTGATCTTGACTTCTTTCAAACCATCTATGCATTTGCTGATGGCTTTTGTGTCAGCTGGCCAAATAAACATATCCTCGACTGGAAAGCCACGGCACATGCTGAACTCGTCATCCCAATCACAATTGATATTGCACGGGTCCAACAGGCATTGCTCTTTGTTTGGATATTCTGAGCAACTCATGCTAGATCCACAGGATTCACAAGAATCCCCGACAACCCATTCTGCGACTGTCCGTGAAGCTGAGATTCCCAGTGCAGGACTTATCAGGTATGTGCCAGCTTCTGATATTGCTGTTGCAGTAGGTTTTCTTGATGCATACTGCCAATAACAATTGTTTCCGCACGCATCAATATCACAATATTTTCTATCCGGATAGTCACAACCAGAAACATCTGTCAGGCAGGTGTCATACAAAGATCCTTTCGGGTTGATACCGGGTGCAAGAGTTTTATCATAATCTTTTATACGAACCACTGTCTTTGCTGATAAAGTATAACGATATCGTGCAACTGATTTTATGTAGTATGGAGTGACATCAACACCAGTAAGGATTGCATTTGGGTTTACAGCTTCTATACGGCAGTTGAATGTCCTGAAATTTTCAATGTTAGTATCCAGAGGTTTTTTCAGTCCGTACTCAACTTCGTTTGTCTTTGGAAGGTCAGCCACTTTTACAAATTCTGGAGTGCATCCTTCTGCCATCTTGAAAACATTCGGCATTATGACACTGATATTATGGATGGCTGTTATCTTTCCGTTCCTCCACTGATTCTTCAGTGTGACACCCATTGCAGCGCCCCTGTCCTGGGCAATGATTGCTCCGGTTATTCCTTCAAAACCGAGTGTTGCTGCTGCTGTCGGCATTTCCTCCTCATATCCAGCACCAATTGCTCCTGACTGGACAGCTATAACAGAACCCTCTGAAAAACCAACTCCAACCATCACTGGTCCTGGAGTGTACTGGGCTTCTGGTTCTGGAATCCCTTTTGCTTGCAGGACGGTCTCTCCCTGTCTCTGGAATTCAAGTTTTAGTTCCCGGTCAACAAAATATGCTTTGTAGTATCCGACTGTTATGAAATCAAAGTCTGCTTTGAACTCTACTTTTTTAGCTCCTGGCTCTAACGGAGTGAAGTCACAATCAACACGCTCTCCTCCAAATACCAAGTCAGAGAAATTCGCACGCTGAGGATAGACCCTGCCGACACCTTCTCCTTCTATCTCACAGGACAGGTCAATGACGCATTCTGCAAGATTCTCCTTTCCAGAGCAGATATCTGAAGCCAATGAGTTTCCGCTCAACTCTGCTGTGACTGATGCAGGAATCCCACGTTCGAATGTAATATCTCCCACTTTGCTTGGAGCTAACTTGACACCGTAATTCTTATCTTTAGAGGCGTCGACTGTTGCTGTGAAAGCGTCTCCTGTTGCCAGCGCGACCTGCTCACCCCACCAGTCTTTTGCCCATTGCATTGGACGTATATCTTCTGCCCAGATCTCAACTTTTTTCTGCTGGAAAGCAACGTCAATGATTCCAGTCTCGTATAGATTATTAGCATATTTTCCGACTGGAACCTGGAAGTAAACCATCCCAGCGACAACCAGGATTATCATTATCATTGCATAAGCAATATTGTGGAGCTCGAGGCCTTCGCCTTTTTTCAGCTCGCGCAATTCTCTTCTCTTTGGGTTGAAAATGTAATCCAGAATGTAAATTATCGGTACGCAGATCACATACGTTGGAATCAAATCTGCGCCTGGAATAAACTCTATAACAACAGGGATGAAAGCAAAAAGGTAAGTGTAGGGAGTTCCGCCCATAGATCTTCCAATCAAATACCCTGTGATTGGTTCTGCGATATCTCCGATTCCAGGAACTGCAAGACCGACATAATCTAAAGCGTCACTGATGATCGCGATTATCATCGCAAGCCAGAAATGCACTGGAAGCTCTTTTGTCAGCTGGCCGATACGCTGCCTTTTAGAGATTGCCTCTGCTCTTCTCGAGGCTGAGACTGCCTCTCTTCTTTCTTCTCGAGCTTCTTCAGCTTCTCTTTCTGCAATTTTCAATTCTCCTTTCTGGATCTGGGCTGCCTCTTTCACAGCCTCTGTCTTTGCAGCCTCTTTTGCTGCTGTCTCTTTTGCAGCCACTGTCCCGGCTTTCTCGCTTGCAAATATTTTTGCAAAATCTCCAAGCTTGCTTCCTACTGTAGAGACGCGTTCTCCGAATGTGGGGCCTGGTGCGCCTGCATAAGCAGGTTCATAATATTCATACGCAGAAACTTCTGATGCTGCATATCTTCCCCTTCCAAACGGCTTGAACTTTGCAAAGAATGGAAGCACTAGATGATATATCAGATAGATGTGCAATGCTCCGAAACCAAAGAACATCAGGACCAAAACAAATGTAATAATATTCTGCTTGAAAACTTCTCTGAAAGATTCACTGTCCATCGACCTGTAGCTGACAAATACAAATACGAACAGGCCGAATATCCAGAATACTTTGTTATCATGAAGAATATCCAAAGGAAAGTATTGTGAAAGATAAGCCTGCGCTCTAGGAAACTGCGCAAAGACAACTGCGAAAAGCGCAGCAACAAAGAAGACAGCAACATCTTTTGCATCCCCTTGTTTTTCTGGAATCATGCCGAAAGGATCTCCTTCTCCACGCGCGAGCCTGTGCTCGTGGAACTCGACCTTTACCCAGTGAAGCGGAATTATTGCGAGAAGAGCCCAGGGCGAGATAAAAACCGCAACCATCACATAGACCATCCAGTTGCCTGGCTGTTTAAGCGGATTCTTATGGCCTGGATCTGCAGCGAGAATAAACAAAACAAGACGGATAATTACTAATACACCTATAAGAGAAGTTGCAACACCTGGTATTGGAAGGTATAGATTGATAAATTCATCGACAGTCCCCATAATCTAAGATCCCCTTTTTTGATAGAGCTGTTCAGCTCTCGATTTCTATTGTGATTTCAAGACCTGTTACATCAATCCCACTGCTACGAGGGACAAGCTTGATTGCATTGGTTCCATCAATCAAGTAATCGTCAATCTCCTGTGAGAACACCTCTCCGCGCTCTCCAATGTGGATTGTCCTACCGTTAATGTAAACATCAAGATTCTTGAACTCTGGGCTTACAAAACTTAAATAGAGCATTGCAAGCACATCATCCTCTTCCTGGATCTCATAAAGATCCTCCTCTTCAAGCTCAAAGTAGTAAGTAGGAGCAATTGGTTCTTTGAAACTTTGTATTATCTGGATATTATCAACAATGTAATTTCCCGTTGTTGTCTTGAAAGTAAGGTCATTCTCGCCAGTCATCAGCTTATCTGGCAGGAAGTCGATCACTACAGGAGATCCGCATAACGGAATTGTTTTTGAAAGCAATTGGTTGTTCACCAATATCTCAAGCGGACCGACATTTCCAGGGCTACACTCTGGAAGATATTTTAAAGTTAATTTCTTGGTATTCAAAAGATCGTCAGTAGTGATGATGAACTTGTTTGTGCTTGACAATTTAGATATGTCGCGGACATCACCAGTTATCTGGATAGTTTCCAGGAGATAGCTGTTTGTCGCCCAGAATCTTATTCCTGGACTGCTCACCCTAAACTCAAGAACATTCTCTCTCTGCAACAGTTGCCTTGGTATCTCGACCGGCGGATTTGTAGGCTGGGATAGCTCACTGTTGAAGATCTGCTTTCCGTTCATGAAAATTATCAATCTGCCAGAATACTTTTTTGCATTGAATGACAACAAGATACTGTCAGTATTATCTGGATCAGCAAGTATAAAATGGAAAGTGTCTGGCTCTGCACTGAACAGACTGCGTTCAGTATAGATAGAAGCTGCTCTTGCAAGCTGTTTGCTCTTAACTTCTGAAGACAGGAATGAAGCAGGAAGGTACAGCCTGTTCTGGGTTGCTGTAAGAGTGTCAAGCCTTCCAGGTGTTTTTGATAGTAAGATGTATCCGCCCATTGAAGGGATTGTAGGAGTTGTAGGCTGAAAACCTGAAGGTCCTTCTGTGCCTTCCAACAGCTCTGTCCGATGTTCTGGCGGGACAAGCAAGATATAAAGAATTATTACAACTGCAATCAAAGCAACTAGTGCTGCTGCTCCGCTTCCAGCATCACCTCTTCTATTCTTTCTAACCATAACGCTCACCTGCTGACAAATAATACCTATTTATATATAAAACCATCTATTTTATAAAGGGACGGTTAAAAAACCAGGGCAAATATATATAAACAGCCCGGGATTCTGGTTCTTTATGAAAATCATACGCAAAGACCTAAAAAATGGCGAAATCAAATTCAGGATCACTAATCTAGATGACTTGTGGTTCCTGAGCCATATGATTGAATCTGGAGATTTGATTAAAGGCAAGACTACCCGGAAGATCAAGGTCGGAGCAGACCAGAAGGATGTTGCGAAAAAAACATTTTTCCTGGCAATAGAAGTTGAGAAGATAGATTTCCAGCCGAATGTTCTCAGAGTATCTGGTATCATCAAATCCGGACCAGATGAAATCACCCTAGGTTCGCATCAAAGTTTCAGCCTGGAGCTGAATTCAGAAGCAACACTTGTAAAAGAAAAATGGATGAAACACCAGCTGCAAAAACTTGACGATGCTGTGAAAGAAAGAGCAGAAATACTTATCTGTGCACTTGACCGGGAGAGTGCAGGTTTTGCTTTGATGAAACCACAAGGATATTCCATGATATCAGAAATAGAGGGACAGGTCGAGAAGAAAGGATATGAACAGACTTCTGTTGACTTCTATGCAGAGATTGTGAAAAAACTTCAAGAATATTCTGAGAGATACAAGCCGACCAAGATCATTGTTGCAAGCCCTGCTGTCTGGCGAGAGAACATAAGTGCAAAGATCCCTGCTGACATGAAAAAGAAAGTCCTGTTCGCGACATGCGCCAGCGGCGGAAAGAGGGGCATTGATGAAGTCCTGAAAAGCGACGAACTCAAGTCTGCACTAAAAGAGGATAGAACAACAAAAGAAGTCTCGCTTGTCGAGGACCTGCTTTCAGAGATATCAAAGAATGGAAAAGCAAGCTATGGTTTTGATGCAATCAAAGGTTGTGTTGAAGCAGGAGCTGTTGAGACATTGCTTATTGTAGACAAGTTTCTTTTTGAGAGCAAAGAAAAAGGAAATTATACAAAGATAGACAAGCTAATGCAGAAGACAGAACAGATGCAGGGAAATGTCTTTATCATAAGCTATGAGCACGAAGCAGGAAAAAAATTATACGGATTAGGCGGGATGGGAGCCTTGCTCAGATATAAAATAGATTAAATCCCTCGACGACATAAAAATTTGTTATCACTTGAAATCTAAACATTTATATATAAGGAAGGTTTTCTTTGACTACTATTAAGAGGGGATTGGGTGACGTATTTTTGCGTATTTTTTGTCCACTCTTAAGAAGTGAACGTTTTTGGTTTTATGTTCACAGAAAAAAAACGAGGGGGTTGATTGGGTAAAATGATTGTGAAAGATGACTTTTTAAGCAAATTGCGACGTTATTTCTGTTTGAATTTATACGAAGTGAAGATATGGACTGCATTGTTATCTCGTGGAGTGAGCACTGCTGGCGAGCTATCAGATATTGCTAACGTTCCTAGATCCAGAAGCTATGATGTTCTGGAGAGCCTAGAGAAAAAAGGATTTGTCGTTAATAAACTTGGAAAACCAATCAAGTATATTGCAATCCCTCCAAAAGAAGTTGTTGAGCGGGTCAAGAAAAATCTTCAGTCTGATGCTGATGATAAAGTCAAACGACTAAATGACCTTAAAGGTTCAGAAGTATTGAACGAGCTTAATGTATTGCATACCCAAGGTATCGAGCTTGTGGAACCTACTGATCTTTCTGGAAATCTTAGAGGAAGGCATAACTTATACGACCACCTTGAACTGACAATCAAGAACGCAGAGAAGTCAGTCACATTGATGACAACATCAGAAGGATTGATCAGAAAAGTAGATGCTTTGAAATCAGTCTTTGAGAAGCTGAAGAAACGCGGTGTCACAATCAGAATAGCAGCACCATTGACAAAAGAATGCAAGGATGCTATCAAAGACATCAAGAATTTCGCAGAAGTCAGAAACGTGAAAAAGCTGAATGCTAGATTCTGTGTTGTGGATGGAAAAGAGCTGACATTCATGGTGATGAATGATACAGAAGTTCATCCAACATACGATATAGGTATCTGGGTCAACACACCTTTCTTTGCAAATGCTCTTGACAGCATGTTCGATATGGCATGGAAAGACATGACTCCTGCTGCAAAAGTTCTGAAATAGAGCTTTTTCTTTTTATTTTTTCTGATATTCTCCTAATAAATATCGACCAAAAGCCTTAAATACAAATATCCTTTCAAATGAGGTATAATGGAAGCTAAAAAGCTCGCTGAAATACTACATCCATTAGAGAGGAAAGTACTGCCTCTTCTATCTAAGACTAGCTCTTTTTCTGATCTGGTTGCAAAATCTGGGTTAAAGGATGTAGAAGTGATGCGGGCACTGCAGTGGATGCAGAACAAAAAGATAATCAATCTTAAAGAGGATGTAAAACAGGTTGTCTCTCTTGACAAGAATGGCAAGGAATACCTTTCCAAGGGCCTGCCTGAGATGAGGTTCCTCAAAGCTTTGAAAAAAGATGCGCAGGACATTGACGCTGTCAGCAAGAAAGCAGGCATAGACAAAGGTGAGCTAAATATCTGCCTGGGCATGTTAAAGAAGAAGGCTGCGATCAGCATTGCCAAAGAAGGCAAAAACCTGAAAGTCGCGATAACAGCTCCAGGAGAGAAACTGCTCCAGAAACCAACATTCGAAGAACAATTCCTGTCTACATTAAAGGCAGCAAGAGAAGTCTCTTCATTAAGCCCAGAAGAGAAGTTCGCGTTTGACAATCTTAAATCTAGAAAAGAGATAATCAAAGTCGAGACCATGAAGATAAAATCAGCAGAGCTGACAGAGCTTGGAAAGGATGTCGCGAAACAGAAGATGGATACAACAGTTATCGACAGGCTCACGCCAAAACTTCTGGCAGGGAATGCCTGGAAAGGCAAATCTTTCAGACGGTATGATGTAAAGATCAATGTTCCGCAGATATCTGGCGGAAGAAGACATTTCACAAATGTTGCACGTGATTATGCTAAACATATCTGGATGAACATGGGTTTCAAGGAGATGACTGGCGGCCTTGTCGCTACAAGCTTCTGGAATTTCGATGCATTGTTCACTGCACAGGATCATCCTGTCAGAGATCTCCAGGATACTTTTTTCATCAAGAATCCAAAATCAGGCAAACTACCAGATAAGAAATTGATTGATAAAATAAAAAAAGCGCACGAATCTGGTACAAAAGGAAGCATTGGCTGGCGTTATAGCTGGAATCCAGAAGAAGCCAAGAAAAATGTGCTTAGGACGCATACAACTGTACTTAGTGCACAGACAATTGCACAACTAAAAGAATCTGACCTGCCTGCGAAATATTTCGCGCTCGGCAGATGCTTCAGGAACGAGACAATGGATTGGTCACACTTATTCGAGCTGAACCAGACAGAGGGAATTGTCATTGACCCTGATGCGAATTTCAGGCATCTCCTGGGTTATCTGAAACAATTCTTCAAACAGATGGGTTTTGCAGACGCAAGATTCAGACCTGCACATTTCCCGTACACTGAGCCTTCTGTTGAGATAGATGTACTGCATCCTGTCCGCAAAGAATGGTACGAGCTAGGTGGTGCTGGCATCTTCAGGCCAGAGGTTGTAGAGCCATTGCTTGGAAAGTTTGTCCCGATACTAGCGTGGGGTCCTGGTTTTGACCGAATAATCCTAGAATATTTCAAGATAAATGATATCAGAGAGCTTTACAAGAATGATATCAAACAATTAAGAGAGATAAAATACTGGATGAAATAAAAAAGAAAATGCCAACTGTAACATTAAACAAAAACGTGTTCGAGAAGCTTGTCGGAAAAAAGCTGGCCTTAGATAAACTCAAGGACAGAATTAGCATGCTCGGCACTGATCTAGAAAAGATAGAAGGCAACGAGATAATTGTAGAAGTATTCCCTAACCGTCCGGACATGCTCTCTGAGCAAGGTTTTGCGCGGGCATTCTCAAGTTTTATCGGAGTTAAGACAGGGTTGAGAAAATATAATGTCAAAAAAGGAAATTATGAGGTTATTATTGATAAATCTGCAAAGAGCATTCGCCCTTATACTGTCTGCGCTGTTGTTAAAAATCTTAAGTTTGACGACGAGAAGATACGAGAAATAATTCAGATCCAGGAGAAACTGCATGTTACACTTTGCAGGAAACGGAAGAAAGGTGCTATAGGGATATATCCGATGGAAGCAATCAAATTCCCGATAAGGTATATGGCAAAAACCCCAAAAGATATCAAATTCCAGCCACTTGAGTTCAACCGTGAGATGACAGGACTTCAGATTCTTTCCCAGCATCCAGCTGGAAGAGAGTATGCTTATCTTCTAGAGGGATTGAGTAAATTTCCAATATTTATTGACGCTAATAATGAGATACTTTCGATGCCTCCGATCATAAATTCTCACAAAACCGGAAAGGTGAGTGAAAAGACAAAAGAAGTCTTTATCGAATGTTCTGGGTTTGATCTGGAGATGCTGAAAATATGCCTCAATATAATTGTCACTGCTATGGCAGATATGGGCGGGGAGATTTATGCAACCAATGTGAAATACCCACAAGGGTATGACTGCAAGACAATCGCAACTCCCACACTAGAGCCAAAAAAGTGGGATATTGACCTTAAGTTTGTCAACAAGCTCCTAGGGCTGGATATGAAAGAGAGCGATATGAAAAAGCTGCTGGAAAAAATGGGTTTCGGCTATGAAAAAGGAAAGGTTCTTGTCCCTGCATACCGGGCAGATATCATGCACCAGGTAGATTTTGCAGAAGATATTGCTATTGCCTACGGATATGAGAATTTTGAACCTATGATCCCAAATGTCTCCACGATCGGTGAAGAGGACCGGTTCGAGAAGTTCAAACGGTACGTCTCAGAGATAATCGCAGGCTTGGGCCTGCTCGAGTGCGAGACCTATAATCTTACGAATGCTGATAATCTAAATAAGAAGATGAATATGAAACTTCCTTTTGTCGAACTACAGAACGCAGTCAACATTGACTTTAATGTGCTGCGATCGTGGGTACTTCCATCTTTGCTGCAGATATTAAAAGAAAATAAGCATTATGAATATCCACAGAATATATTCGGAACAGGGACAGTGTTCAAAGAGAACAAGAAGATGGAGACAAATGTCGAAGAATTTTCAAGGATCGCTGCCGTACTTTGCAGTCTAGATGTTGATTATACAAAAATAAGGCAAGTATTTGATTATCTGATGAAGTGCCTTGATCTTGAGGCAACGTTTGATGATAAGGACCATCCCTCTTTTATTCCAGGAAGATGCGCACGTGTCAGTGTTGGTGGAAAAGATGTTGCTTACATTGGAGAAATACATCCAGAGGTACTGCAGAACTGGGACCTGCAGATTCCGGTTGCCGCCTTTGAACTAAATCTAACCGAACTATTCAATATCCTGCAGCGCAAAGCTTAAATACTATCTTTCTCTAGAATTCATCATGTTGAGGAAAGGGTTATTGCTGGGAATCGTATTCTTGTTCTTACTAATTCCAGTTGTTTATGCTGACAATCCTGTGATCTTTGATGATTTTGTAAATGTGGATGAGACCGCAAAGACAAGCATCGGAGAATTTTCAGTAAGATATTATGATAAGGGGGATAGGCAGGACACAATGGTCCTGGAGAAAACTGACGAAAGCGATTTCCGTCTGCTTATCGATGATGGTGAGTGCGAATATGACCAGCAGTATAAGTTCTGTTTCCAGGGAAGCCAGCTCGGAAAACATGATTATGAAAAGGATATTGACATCATGGCTGTGAAACTTCGTATCGAAGAGATGGTTCCGTCCATAGAGCGTACTATAGCTAAAAAAAGCTTGGTTCCTGGCGAAGAGACAGAAGCAACTGTTACAATCACAATCCCAGAAGGAAGAAGAGCAATTATTTCGTATTCTGAAACTTTTCCTCAAGAGATTAGAATCGATTCTGGAAAAGGATATGTCCAAGGGAATACACTTAAATTTGAAGGAAAAGTAGACGGGGTTTTCACCTTAACATATACACTAAAACTCATGGCGCAGGAGATGGCGCCATTCGATGCTAAAGGTTTGTTGAGCTATGATTTCGAGGGTAAAACAGGAAAACTCACAACATCTGAGATCACACTTACAAAACTTAATGATATGGAGATAGAGATAGAATTTGACCCAGAAGAAGCTGAGCTCGGAGAAGAAGTTGAATTAGAGATTAATTTAGATAAAAAAGTTGATGACAGCCTGGATATAAAGAGACTTGAAATTATATTTCCAAAAGGGACCCAGTATCTCCAGACAGATACAGAGTTTGAACAGGAGGGGGATACGCATTACTGGACACAGACTAGACTTACTGAAGACAAAGAATATGTCTATAAGATAGTACAGAACACTGCTGGAAATTATTCTGTAAAGATTATAGCTAAAACTGACAGAAATGGAAACGAGCAATACCAGGAAAAAGTTGCTGTCCTCAAGTCTGCGATAAAAGACCTTTACTTGGGCCTGACATTTCCATCGACAATAACCTATCCTAAAAATGTCAAGCTAAAAGCATATTTTGAAAATAAGAATGCAAATACAAAGTTTGAGGAGATTAAATGCACCATTACCGGAGATCTGTACAACAAAGAGGATTTTTCATTTGGAAATTCTTTTCCTGGAAAAAGAACTAATATCGTTGACGAATACCTAAAGCTTGCTGATACTTCTCCAAGAAAACTTACGCATACTTTTGCATGCACGTACAAACTTCCTACCGGCGAGATACGTGCGGTCCAGATAACTAAAGAGAGCCAGGTCAATGTCACTGAAGCTGAACTTGGTGATGAAGAAGAAGAAGGCGAAGAGCTGGAAGAAGGAATTGATAGGAAGCTTGGATTCAAGGACAGTGAAGAAGAGCCTGAGGAAACAACTGAAGAGAAAGAAGATCAAGAGGAAAAAGAGGGCGGGTTCTTCAAAAAGATAATCAACTGGTTCAAGAACTTATTCTCTGGTGAAGATGCTGAAGAAATAGATGAAGATGAAATAAAAGAATGATTATTTGGTTTCTTTCTTCTTAGTCTCTTTTTTCTTTGCAGGTTTCTGCGATTTTGCTGCTTTCTTAGGCTTGGCTTCTGCTTCTGGAACAGCAGTTCTCTTTTTGCCTTTTCTTTTCTTGACTGGTTTCTGTGTCTTTGGCTTGCTCTTCTTTTCTTTTATCTCGATTCCCAGCTTTTTGAATGCAGAAACAACATCAGAATGAGATGCGTTTTCTTTCAATGCAAGAACCTGTTTCAATGGTTGAAGGTGCTTGATATTACACTTTTTTCTTCTGGTCTCGCCATCTATCAAAACAAGGTTGTTTTCAGGTGAAGAAATAACTACGCATTTCAGGCCTGCGTCCCTGCCTGCTATCTTCATGCATAATGTGCCGATCTTCATTTGGTCTCACCTGTTCGTGCTTTTGCCTTCAGCTTTAATCTGGTACACTTGGTGCAAAGAACACCTCCATACGTACGTGTAGGCCTTTTTGCTGTCTTTGGCATATTCTTGATCTTATGAATACGCTGGCAGGCAACACCTTTAAGATATTGGCCGCAAGAACCACATTTAGCTCTCTTAGGCTTTCTTCTTACAAAAGCTGAGACTGTCTTGCTTCCAGGGGTCTTTCTCTTAACCCTCCGATATGTCCTTGACCTATATTTTCCTTCTACCATTGTGATAATTAATGTTTTTTTGAACTGTATTTAAAGCTTTTGGTGCTCTATGGCCACTAATAAAGCTTCATCAGCTTACGTATCAGCAGGCTCGCTGCAACAGAGATTATAAAATATAAACCAAACCATCCTGGTCTCCAGCCAAAAATCGTGAAATCTCCAAGAGGTTTAAGGGGCTTGTTGCCAATCTCTATCTTTTTCAGGCTTGAGTCCTTCTTCCTTATCTCAAGAGGATTCTCAAAACTCTGCTCTTCTGTAATCAGGATCTTTTTCTCGTACACTTTGCCATCGTGCTGGAACTCCAAAATATAACGTCCGGCTTCTCCCTGGAGCGTCCACATCAGTTCTGGTGTATCGAGTGCAAGTGTTTTTGATGATAAAAGCTCAAGACCATCTGCATTAAGCGTGACATTTCCTCTTGCTTCAGGTGCGAACTGCAGTGTGACATCAAAAGGGACTCCGGGCATCAACGGCATAAAAGCAAGATTTGTCGCCAGCCATCCAAAAAAAAGCAGGATAGGGATCATTGTGAACAAAGTCGGTTTCATTGAGTGCTTTGTCATCTCCATGCTTTTTGCCATCATCTTTTTCTGGAGTGATGCAAATTCTTCTGGCTTATCCTTCAACTGCTTGAGTTCTTTCTGCATCCGTTTGACTTCCTGCTTCAGATGTTTCATCAAAGTCTGGTTAGTCAGGAACTTGTAAGCAAGATTAGAAGCAAAAGATATTGCAATAGAAATTATAAAAATTGTCCAGAACGCTCCAAGAGCTAACAGCGGTCTCAATAATGGATCAAGGATAGGATTTAGAGATTCTAAAAATACCATGCTAGCGCTCCATAAACTTACGCATCGCAGGATGCATATCCATCATGTGATGCCGGGCGATTTCTTCGTATAACTGGTATATAATCATGACTGCTAGAAGGATACCTGTTCCTCTGCTCAATGCGCCTGTCAGGTCTGCTACTGCTGCAAGAATCCCGACTGCAAGACCTCCCATTATTGTCAATGGTGTGATATATCTGTTAAGGATTCTCTCAAGGATCCGTATGTCCTTCCTGAACCCAGGAATCTGCAAACCAGAAGACATTATCTGCTTTGAGACTGAATGCGCGTCCTGGCCAGAAGTCTGCATCCAGAAATAACTGAATATGATTGCACCAATAACCATCAGGATGATATAACCTAGTGCGAATTTTAACTGCGCGAACGCGAAGTTTCCTGCGAGCAGGTTCTGTATCAGGCTTGGGGCGTGCGCATAAGGAATGATCCCATGCCCTGCTGCTGGCGTGCTGACCTGTCCTACGATATAGACAGAGATCCAATTGACGACTGCGTTACCTGAATTGACTGCCCAGTTCTCCATCAACTGACCCCACAACTGGATGTTTGCAAGCAGTGCTGCAACAAGGATGACTGGAATGTTTGAAGTATACATGAAACGAAGAGGCCATCTCATACCATAACCTCTGACTCTACCAAAAGATAACGGGATCTCAACTTTCATTGACTGGAAATATACCGCCATGATGAAGACTACAACTGTAAAAACCAGTGCAGAACCTGCCAGTAATGCAGCATCTCCCTGATTTCTTGCCAAGTGTACAAACAATGCAAAAACCTTCCCGACTGGGGGCTGGCCACTTCCAAAAGCAAAATTTCCGCCTGAATCCAACGGCGAGAATGATTGGATTAGTATTTCCTGGGCAACATTTGCCACGATAAATAATGAGATTCCTGAACCAAAGCCCCATTTCTGCACAACCTCGTCCATGAACAAGATAATCATACCTCCGAGGAATAATTGTCCTATCAATACTAACTGCAGTGAAAAGAATGAAGCTCCTGCAATAGCTGGGTTAGGGCTGAAACCTCCCATGAATACATATACACAGGCTTCGAACACTACAAAGAATATTGCAAGCAATTTCTGTGTTCCCTGGAACATCTTTTTTCCTTCTGCAGTTGTCAGGTCGAATTTGATAATGCCTGATCCGTTAAGCAGCTGCAATACAATAGATGCAGTAACAATAGGACCGATTCCCAGAGAAGTTATTGTTCCGAAACTAGCTCCAAGGATGATTCCCAGCTGTTCAAACCGGAACTGGTATGCTGGATCCAATCCAAAAAGCGAGATTGTTCCTAGAACAAAAAATAATACTAGAATAATCAAGGTCCATTTCAGTTTCTCCTTAAAAGAAAGTCGCTTCTGTGTTGGTCCTCGGACTTCTGGTAAATGAGTAATTATTGCTTTGTATAAAGACATGGTCCCCTAATACCTTCTGGTTTTTGGGCAGGCTTACTCGTTCTGTTCTTCTGGTTGTTCTTCTGGTAATACTGTCGCTTCTGTCTTTTTCTTTACGTTCTTTGTTTCTTTTGCTTGCTTCACTTTCTTTGCTTCTGTCTCTACTTTTCCGCCTGCTTGTTCTATTTTTGTAATCGCGCTCTTGCTTGCAGAAGATATCTTCAGAATGTATTTGTTCTTTGTATCTCCTGTTCCAAGAAGTTTAATATATCCCAGCTTCCCCAGATTGATGGAGTACATGCCGGATTTCTCTTCTGCAGCCTTATTCTTGATAAGATTTGCCAGTTTTTTATCAAGATCAGAAATATTGATAGAATCTTTATTGCCTTTGCTTATTTTTTTGATTGATTTGAAACCATGCTTTCCAAAATAAGTGCCAACATCAATACTTGGCTTCTTTGCATCCCCACGCTTTCCAGTGCCAGCCATACCTCTACCTCCACGGTTTCCAGCACCACGATGCTTCTTCATCGAACCCCAGCCATGAGTTGTCTGGCCTCGGTATTTGACACATTTCTTTCTTTTTCTTTTTGCCATTTTACTTCAATTTTGTCTGACTTATTATGTATACCTGGAACACTGCAAACGCAAGATATATTGCGTACACCCAGGTGATATTCATGACCAGCAGCACCAATGCATGGACACCTATTATCGCTGACCAGATAAAGACCAGCAAAAATACTGTCCGGTTTTTCAGCAGACTGCCGACCAATAATGCCAATACAATTATTGGCAGTACGATTGTGACCCAGCCAAGATCGCTAATGAATCTCGGCAACATCAAAAGCAATGCCAATACCTGTATTCCTAAGAGGATATTGACAATTATCCATTTGATATCGTTTTTCATCATCTATAACATCTTTTTGATCAAAGCATCCATGCTTGGACGTCTGCCTAGAGCCCCGCCCCTTCCAAAAGATGTCTTGATCCCTTTTCTCTCAAATCCGCCTCGAGGAGGATTCAATCTATATGTCTTGCCTTTGACCTTCTTCTTGCTTTTTTCAAGCTCTGCGATCACTTCGTCGCTCACAGGGCCGTAGGCAATGAAATCTTTTACTTTTCTGAGCATGCCTAAATTGATTGAAGTGTTCTCGAGGATGATACAGTTATGCTGATTGTACAGATTCAGGTGCTGCAGTGTTTTTTTAAAGTCGTGCCTGACATGAATCAGACCTCTGATTAATACTGCCGCAACTTTCTTGCCTTTTGCTGTATTTTCCTCTGCCATCTTTACTTAGTCCCCTTTTTAGCTTCTTTAGCCTCTTGTTTCGGCTCCTCTTGAGGAAGGATCTCTTCGATCTCTTCAGGCTTTACTGTTTCTGCAGCCTTGATCGCGCCCTCCACTGCTCCCTGAAGCTCGATATGCTTTGGCTGAATCTTTGTTGTCATCAGATTCTTAAGAGCTTCAAAGCATGCTATGACAAGATTAGACTTAACAACTGTTCTTCCTCTTGTCATTGACCAGACATCCTTGATGCCTGCTAAACGTAATATCTTCTGGCATTCCTTCTCTACACAAAGACCAGTACCTTTCGGTGCGGGAATCAAAGTTATCTCGCAGGAACCGCATTTTCCAGTGACCTGGTACGGAATCGAGTGCGGGCTCTTGCAACCGCATTCCCAGCTTCCACAGCCACGTCTGACCTTGATAAGATTCAGTTTTGCTTTTCTGAAAGCCTTCTCTCTTGCAGGAATTGTTTCCTTGCTCTTTCCGTTGCCAATTCCAACATAACCGTCCTTGTTTCCTACAACTGCGAATGTCGCGAATGAAAGTACATTTCCTTCTTTTGTTTTCTTCTGGGTCTGCCTGAAAGCTCTTCTTTTACCGCCTCCAAACTTTCCTTTTGCCTGGCCGATTAACAAAAGATCCGACTCAAGGTTCGGCAATAGCGCGTCGACTACCTCTTGTTCGATAATAGGCTTTCCTTCGTCCAGGACCTGGCCGATATTGACAATCTCGCCAGCCTTGACTCTTTTTCCTAGTAGTGTGCGAGGCTTCCATTCACTGATCTCAAAGCCCGGCTTTTGCCTTTGCCCTTGCGGCCTTCTTGAATTATTATTCTTTCTTCTTTCCATTTTAGACTTTCTCGATTTTTTGCTTTATTTCTTCGAAATGTTTTGTAAATTCTTCTGGCGCAAAACCCTGCTTCAGGTATGCACTGAATTGTTTTTTGTAAGCATCACTATCTTTGATCTTCTTTGCATAATCCTCAATATGCTTGCCTGACAATCTTTCTGGCTGGGGAACAATGTCCTCTGAGTGCAGAACGTTCAAGCCGGCATCAAGCAATCCTTTCAATGCAGCGTAGATTTTGTTTCCTTTTGAAAGATTGCTTTTGTTCAGGTCGAGGATAAACTCTCCCTTTGTATCTTTTGCTTTCTTGCCGCACAGATATCCTGTCAGATACGCTGTTGGCAGGTTTGATCTATGGGCTTTCCAGCCAAGTTTCTGCAACTGCTTTGAATGCGCTGAAAAAAGGATCTTGTCTCCGTCTGGGGCGTATTCAACTCCCTGGATTATTACGTCGTTCAATGAGATTCTTATGACTATTCTAGGCAGACTTGATTTCAGCAAATCCAATCTTTTCTTATAATTAGTCTTAGCTTGCCTTTTTCTTCTATATTTCATTACAGGTTTTGTCTTTCTCATTTTTTCTGGATGTACCCTTTCTCTGTTATGAACAGTTTGATGTGTCTCTTATTCCTGAAAAAGCCACCTTTGCTTTTCCGAACAAGGACTCTATAATCCTGAGGAGAGATCAATTTTTTCTCTCGAAGCTCTTTCAAAAAAGTTCTCTGGACACGCATACGTGTTATCCATTGCCGTTTTGGCGAGGTTCTTGCATTCTTTGTCCCTTTTCTTGAACCTTTGCCACGCCTTCTGCTTCTCTTCTTTTGCTCCTGATTTTTTCTTGCGCGGACACGTGAAGAACCTCGTATCTGTTTCTTCACGATCAAACCATTATTAATCATATTGCGAATGTCCTGTTTAGTGATAGCTTCCTTGATCTCTTCCAATCTTTCGGGATCAACCCATACGTGGTCTGGCGAACACTTGAGCAATTGGGACGCCAACCTTTTTTGTACTGTTAGTCTCATTTTTATTGACCTGTGATCAGGATTTTATCCTTTTCTTTCTTCTCTGCCTTGATTTTTTCTTGTGTAGCATACTCTGGAGCCACTACTGGTGCAGTTTCCTTTACCTTTTCCTTGCTCTTTTTCTTTTCTTCAAGTTTCTTCTTCTTTGCTTTCTTTTCTTCTGCTTTCTTTTTCTTTTGCCCTTTCTTATCTTCGAACTTTTTCTTCTGATCCTCTAGATATTTCTTTGGATCCTTGATATTTAGGATTGTGATGCCTTTCTTGCCTGCTTCCTCAATAACCTGGGCTTTTTTCTTTGCTCCAAGAGTAGAGCTCAATATGATTCCATGCTGATTCTTGTCCAGCAAAGCCACGTCGGAAACATTGGAAATTAATACTGGGGCGTATCCAGATGGATGCAGTCCTCGTACCAAAACTGGAGATTTCCAACCAATTTGTATCTTTCTCCGATAGCCTCTCTTGTTAAGGCGGATCTTTGAGTGCAATCCGCGAGGTCTTCTCCACTTCTTTGGGAGTGCGATCTTTTTATGAGCATCCTGATAGATAAAACTAGGTTTCTTTGCCTTTGTCTTTTTTCTCTGTTCCAATAATGCTTTCTTATCTGCCATTTTTATGCTATTTTCTTTCCGTCTTTCTCAACAATATATATCCCATCCTGGAATATCCTTGAATCACGGCCGCTAATCTTTGTCAGCTGTTCAATATTTCCAGCTGTCTGGCCTGCAGATTCCTTGTTTATGCTTTCGACTGTAATTTCTGTGCCCTGCACAGTGACTTTAACATCTTCTGGGAGGACAAGCCTACGAGGAACAGCCTCTCCAAGGAAATTCTTGATCACGAATTCTTTTGGAGTGCATGAAACATTCATAGGGAAGTGGCCAGAGCAGATCTTTAATTTATAGATGTGGCCTTTTGTGACTCCTTTGAACATAGTCTTAAGATGGGCCTCAAGAGTTCCGCCAACCTTTCCTTCTCTACGGGTTGCCCTCTCTGCTGTGATCAGTGCTTTATTCCCTTCGACTGAAATCTTCAAGTTAGGGGTTAAAAACCTCCGGGTCAACGATTTTCCGCCAGCAGTGGCAGTAACATCAAAGCCAGCAACCTCTAGCTTGATCCCTTCCGGAATCTCAACTTCAACACGAAGCCCTTCCTTTAAGTTGCTCTTTGATTTCTTCTTTTTTGCCATCTTCAATAACAGTAAGCTATCAGTATTCCTCCAGTCTTTTTCTCGATCGCGTCCTTGTGGGTCATGATCCCGAACGGAGTTGACAGGATAATTACACCAAAATCCTTTGCTGGAAGATACTGCTTCTCGCTTTTCTCCATCTCAGTAACTTTTACTGAAAATCTTGGTTTGATAACACCGCAATCATTAATCTTACCTAAAAGGCTAACTTTCAAGTATCCGCCTTTTCCTTTTCCTTCTTCGTAAGTTCCAATATAACCTTCCTTATGCAAGATATCAAATATCAGTTTGATTGTATTGCTGACTGGTTTGATAATTACCTCGGTCCTTCCGATTTTTTCGTGTTGCGCCAACATTGAAAGCGCGTTTGCCAATGGGTCATTCAAAACCATTTTACCTCGCTATGAATATTGTTTGAATCCTATTTTTGTTGCAATCTGCCTGAAGCATCTCCTGCACAGGTTTAACCCGAAACGGGAAACAAAACCGTGGGTGGTGCCGCATCGGACACACTTGTGTCTTGCACGACCGCAAGTCCTCTTTTTAGGAGTGCTGTGCTTCATGAACTTCTTCAATTTAACAGGATTATTATTCAATTGTTTCAATATTTTTGTCCAGTTTGCAGTTGTCATTTTAAGCCTCAACTATTGTTACATCGAAATTAGTCTTTATGAATTCCATTGCGTCCTCTTTTGATATCCTGTGACGGGATGGAATCTTTTTCTTCTGATATTTCCTATTCTTTATCCGGAAACCCGGTCGTGTGAGTGTGATTGCAGCCTCGAAACCCAGGATTCCGATGTCAGCATCGTATTTTATGTCTGGCAGGTCGATATATTCGTGAATGCCAAATGAAAAGTTTCCTTGATCGTCAAACATTCTGCTCTTCAATTTGTTTTCCTTAGCTCGGAGCAGTCTCTTAAGCAAGACTCCTGCCTCAGCACCTCGGATAGTCAGCTTGCAGCCGATAGGTAGATTCTTTCTAAGACCCCATGCTGCAATCCTTTCCTTAGATAAGGTCTTCACTGGCTGACGGCCAGCAAGAGTCTTGATCAGTTTTATTCCTTTATCTAGTCTGGACTGGTCCTTGCCTGCACCGAAGTTCAGGGTCAGTTTCTCTATCCGGATCTCTCTCATATTGCTCATTTTCAAACCGTAATCAATGGTTCTTTTTCTCCAATTACGTATGCAAATTTCTTCAAGGTTGTGAATTGTTCGCTTTTTGTCTTGACAATTATCTGATCAGCGTACTGTTTCCGTTTGATTATCTCGACAACTTTTCCGACAGAACCGATGTGCTTTCCGCCTGTCAATAACACTGCAGCATCTTTCTTGAATTCAAGTCTTTTTGAAATCTTTCCTGTTGAATTGTCGATAACAACTGAATCTCCAGTCTTGTAATCTTCCTTGGTAAAAATATTTGTTCCATCATGAAGATGGACTGCTGCCTTCCCCCCTTTCATAGAGGATTTATTGTTTATCTTTGCAATCCGTTTTGTTGCATCATTTTCGTCAATCTCAACAAATGTCAGCTTGTTCTTGTTATTTAACAGAACCCGGAAGTTCATCTTGACACGCGGCAAGGAGATCACATCCATAAGGCCGACAATTCTTCGTGGATCCTTTACAATTTTTCCATTCAACATCAGATCTCTATTATTCAGTATAAACTTGACCTCTTTTGAGGTATCAGCAATCTGAAGGACATCCCTAAGCACGACTATCAACGGCATTCCGTAAGCAAAGCTATGCGCGCCAGGTTTTGGTTTTGCGATATAAGGGGTATTTTTCCTCTGGATGCGCCAGGTTCTTGGTGCTGCCAATCTCATTAAGTGATTTCTTACCATTTTATCTCCTTATTTTTGTTTCTCTTTAGCTTTTGTTTCAGCTTTTTTCTTTTTCTGCGGAGTCTTTTTCTCCTTGAAGCGGAATTTATCGTCAGTAACCAGAGAGGTTATCTGAAGATTGGAAGGATGGACAGGATATGCTGCCTCTGAACCGTCCTTTTTTGTGACCCTGATCTTTTCCAGGTAAATCTTAGCTCTCTTGACATTTACTCTGTCAACCTTAGCTTCCTGGCCCTTGAACTGTCCTCTTAGTATCTTAACGCGATCACCAACTCTGATCGGTGATGAACGAACCTTATATTTCTCACGCAGAGGCTTTATCAGGTTGGCGGACATAAACTTCCGTTGGATATGTATTGGAGCTTTCGCTCGATATTTCCTCTGCTTTCCCGGATTCTTACTTGAATTCCATTTCTTTGAAAATTCTTTTTTCATTTTCCTACACTATGATCTTTGAGAGTTTTGCAACTCCAGGCCATCTTTCTGCTGCTTCTTTTGCAACTGGGCCTTTCAGCAATGTCCCTTTCGGGTTCCCTTTATCGTCTTTAAGGATGACAACTGCATTATCTTCAAATTTGATGCGCATGCCGTTAGGCCGCCTGTACTCTCTCTTTTGCCTTACTGGCACTGCAAAAACAACCTGCTTCCGCATCTCCTTGGTTCCTTTTTTTACTGAAACTAGTATCAAGTCGCCAATACCTGCCGAGCTTATCCTTCTCTTTACTGTTTTTGCCAGCTTCACACTGACTACTCGGACTAATTTTGCCCCGCTATTATCGCATGTCGCGACAAACGAGCCTTGGTTCAAACCTTTTGTGATGCTGCTTCTTGATGCTTTCATTCTTCTTCACTCATGTTTTCAATTATGACAAATCTTTTTGTCTTACTGATTGGACGCGATTCCATCAGTTTTACGACATCTCCTTCTTTTGCATTTATACATAAAGGATTATGAACTCTTATCTTGCTGGTCCGTTTCTCGAATCGATTGTATTTTGGAAGATAGTGCCTTCTATCTCGTTCTACTGTCGCAGTTTTCAAGATTTTTGCTGCTTTGACAGTTCCGGTCAAGATTTTGCCGCGAATTTTCAGCCTGCCGTGAAACGGACAATGCTTGTCCTCACAGACATTCTTTGGCGGTTGAACCTCAACACCAATGTTGTTCACTTTTTGTTCTTTCAATTTAATTTCACCTTTTGATACGTTCTTCTGGCCGGCCGCTGATGATCTGGCCAGCAAGTCTTATGCCAAGCTCAAGAACTTCAAGCTTGACCACCTGATCTTTTAGTATCGTGATCTCACGGCCGTTATCGTCGATAACGATCGTATTCGCAGTCTCATCAACAACCTTTCCTGTGAGACCGTGAATGTCTTTGTTTTTTGCCTCCACAATCCTGATTGTGAAGCCTATGATCTCTCCCCGAAAACGAGGATTTTCATTTGTTTTCATTGGCCTTTATTTGACTTCGATTGTTTCTGGGGCAAATCCCTGTGCTGTCAGTATCTGTTTGACCTGTCTTTTATGGTCGCCCTGAAGTTCGATCTGGTTGCCCTTGTGAGTGCCACCGCACGCAAGCTTCAGTTTGAGTTTTTTGGTCAATTCTTCGATATTAATGTCAGTCACGTTTATCCCTGTGATTATGGTGTATATCTTTCCGAATTTTCTTTTTTCGGACCTGACAACTATCTTTTGACTTTCCTTTGCGATTGTCTCGCAAACGCAAAGTTCTTTTGGGAGCCCACACTTGGAGCATATATTACTCATTTTTTCGTTTTTTTGGTTGTTTTTATTCTTGCCAGGATTCTTTTTATCTGTTTGATCCTACCGGAATTTTCTGGCGAGGTTCCAGTAGCGACTTTAGCGTAAAGTTTCATCAGCTCTTTCTTTAATTCAGCTTCCTTGTTCTTCAGGTCTTCCTGACCAAGTTGCGCAATCTCTCTGAATTTCATTTTTATTCTTCTTTTCCGGAATCTTCGGATTCTTCAGCTTTTTCAGATTCTTCATTCTGTTTCTTTTTTGGAGCAGCGGTCTTCTTTTTTGCTGCTTTTTCATCTTTAACATCCTTCTGATCTTTCTCTTCAGGCTTCTCTGCTGCTTCCTCTACGGACTCTTCAATTAGTTCTTCTGTAGGCTCTTCAAAAAACTCAACAGCCTCTTCTTCATCTTTGTCCTCAACCTTTGGAAGTGCAGCGCCTCCAGCCTTTGCAGCTTCGACACGCATCTGTGCTTCAGATACTTCTGCGCCGTACAGCTCAATATTATCTGGCAGCTGGATTGTCGGCGGCATAATCTTGACCTGGACTCCGACAACGCCGGTCTTTAGATTGGCGATCTGGTGCGCCTTGTCAACATCATATTGTGAAGTGCTTCCGGATTTCTTGATGTACCCCTGGAAAAAACGCCAGGATTTTGCACGAGCGCCCGGAATACGTCCAGACATGTGAATCTCGATACCCAGAGCGCCTGCACTCATTACATTCTCGAGTGTGCTGTGGCCTATCCTCTTGAAACGTGCGATGCCGAATCGTTCCAAAGCACGGACAATACGTTCGCAAACAACACGTGCATCAAGCATCGGCTCGTCGATCTCGCTGATCTCCACCTGTGGATTCTCTAATTTGAAATTTGATTTCAATGAACTTGATAACTCTCTGATATTCTCTCCTTTTTTTCCGACAACAAGGCCTGGTTTTGCAGCGAAAACAATAACCTTGTCACCTAACGGAGTCTTTTTTATCTGGGTTCTGCTATGCCCTGCGCCAGGAACTAGCCCATGGATGAACTCCTGTACTTTGAATTCTCTCAATTTATCCTTTACAAATTTTCTTTCAATCATTGTGATATTTTCTCCTCTTGCTTGACTTCTGGTTTTGGCGCTGGTTTCTCAGCAGCCTTTGGTTTTTCTTCTACTTTCTGAACATTCTTCGCAACTGGTGCCTTTTTCTGTTTCTCTCTTTCTTTCTTCACGCTTTCCCTTAATACTATCTCGACATGAGTACGTTTCATTGACCTGTTTCCCTGCCTTCCTCTTCTCATAGGGGCTGATGCCTTATGTGCGCATGTATGGCAGATCTCAAGACGTCCTGTTGCCAGGCCTTTGCTCTGCGCGTTTGCCTGCGCATTCTCGACAATACCAAGTATTGCCTTGGCTGCCTTGATAGGATAACGGCCAGGCCCAATCTTTTTTTTATGGCCTACATTATCATTGAATCTCCGGAATGGCACTGCTTCCTTCAAGATAATTACATTGTTAAGGTAAGTCAAGATTTTCTCTACAGACTTACCCCGGATCTTGCTGCAAATCTCGATAGCATGCTTTGTTGAGATAGGAAGATCTCTACCAACGGCACATGCCATATTCTCTTCGATTTTGCAACTGTAGTTGTATTTTGCCATTTTTATCTTACTGAAATGGATGAAGTCGACTTAGTAGCTCCGATACCCGGCGCACTATGCGCGACTTTCTTTCTTGACAATGATATTTCTCCTAGACGATGGCCGACCATCTCTGGAAGGATGTAAATCTCTTCAAAGGCATTGCCTCTGTGGATTCCTATTGTTAAACCTACCATCTCTGGAAGCACAACCATCTGACGAGCATGAGTCTTCAGCTTCTTCTTTCCTGCACGGATCTTCTCGAGCAAGCTTTTCTCTTCTACTGTCAACCCCCTCTTCAGTGAACGTCTGTTCCTGCTGTTGGTCAAGTCAGCGAACTCTGTGATGCTAAGCTTCTTCAGCTCTTCAATGGTTTTTCCCTTGTATGTAAATTCTTTTGCCATTTTGATTATCCTTGTTTACCTATTTACCTTTTTTTCTACCTGTCCGTTTCGGAGCAATCTTTCCAACTTTTCTTCCTCTAGGCGCACGACGTGCTGTCTGTGTAGGCTTTCCTTTATGATGCGAAGATTTTCCACCGAACGGGTGGTCGACTGCGTTCATTGAAACACCACAGACCTGAGGGTAGAGTTTGCTTCTTGCTCTGTGAGCGTGAAATCTTTTTCCTGCTTTTAGCATCGGCTTCTCCAATCTTCCGCCGCCAGCGACAGTCCCGATGCTTGCTCTGCATTTTGGATCTATTGTCTTTCTCTTTTTTGATGGAAGCTGGATGACAACCCCTTCTGGAGTTTTCATGATTATCCTTGCTGAAACACCAGATGAACGTACCAACTTTCCTCCGTCTCCTGGAGAAAGTTCAATATTATGCACCAAAGTTCCTTCTGGCAGTGATTCCAAGGGTCCTGTGCATCCCGGATCATAACTTATCGTGTCACCGTACTGGATGGATGAACCAACATGAATATTTTCTGGCGCGACAATGTGTGCTATCTGGCCGTCCTCAAACTCTAGCTTTGCCAGAGGCGCTGAATGGCCTGGACAATGGATAAGGTCAATGACCTTTGCTTTCTTTACTTCTGTTGAAATAGGAATATGTCTAGATGGGGCTTTGAACTTAAAGCCGTGCGCTTTGTATTTTGGACTTCGTCCTCTTTGCCTGATTATTGGTCGCTTTCCCATCTTATATCATCCCCAAGTCTGTCGCGATATCAATCGCAGGGGTCTCGAATGAAAACTTGATGTAGGCGCGCTTCTGTCCCTTAACTGTGTTCAGCATATTGACAGATGCAACCTTGACTTTGAAGATTGTCTCGATCGCCTTTTTAACTTCCTGCTTGTTTGCCCGTTTGTCAACGACGAACAGCAGTTTGTTTTCGCCTTCCATCAACCTAACACCTTTTTCTGTTGATAGCGGAAATAAGATAACGTCATACGGATCAAGGGATTCTTTTGCTTTTGCAAACTTTCTTTTCTTTTTCCCTCTTAATTCTCCTTTCTTTTTTGTCCTGGTTTCCTTGCTTTTTACCATACCAACCTTCTTGCTAGGCAGATTCGCTTTCTTTTTTGGAACTATGACTTTCTTTTTTCTTACTTTCGTCTTTTTTTCTTTTTTCTCTGTTCCTTTTTTCTTTGCTTCTGCCATTTTCAAGTGTATAGCTTTTCTTTTTCTAACAGGTCAAGTGCTGATGCACTCCATAGTGTCAATCTTCCTGGAACTCCGCC
>JAHWHI010000064.1 GCA_019323355.1 Candidatus Woesearchaeota archaeon
GATTCATCCATGACATCTGCGAAACTCGCTTTTCCCATCTCACGTTTGAGCATGATCCTTCCAGCAATAGCAACCTTGACATCTGGCTTTTTTTCTTCTGCTGCAAGTTCATTATACTCTACCAGCAGCCTGCCGATAAAGTTGGCTCTAGGAAAAGAATACGGATAAGGTTCTATCCCCATCTCCCGGATTTCTTTCAGCTTGTTTACACGTTCTTGTATTAGTCTGTCTTCTGTTGCCATAATAACACCTATTGTAGAGGTTCAATTTAAAAACTTTTTGATAAAAAGCGCAGTTAGATTTATATATGTGTGCTGTCGCCGAAAATACTTCACAGAAACAGGTGAGGTGAAGTAACAAATGAAACCCAACATAGAAGAGTTAGCAATAGTAGAAAGGAAACGGGAGACAGGCTATTTCTGCAAAGTTTCTAGGATTCTAAGATCGACAGATCTTAAAAGATTGAACGCAAAGAAAAGCGTCTTTATGGAAAGAGTAAGACGAGATCTGGAAGCATTTGAGAATGAATTGGCAAAATCAGGTGATGCAAGAATAACTTGTTTAGATGGTCTTTCAACTGCTTATACCTGGTGTCTAAACGAATTGGTCGACAATGCAATACTGCACGCGCATGGGAATGATCCAACAAAACCAGTTACAGTGAATTATTTCAGGACAGACCGCGAAGTTGTTGCAACTGTAGAGGATGAAGGTCCTGGATTCAATTTCAAGCCGCGGCCAATAACAGAGCGGATAACTCCAGAAGAGATAATCCGCACAGGGATAAAGCATCAGCGAAAACTCGGTCTCAAAGGAGTTCAGAGATATATGAACAATATAGAGTATGACAGGTATACAAGAAGGATAACAGTCAAAAAAGCGCTATCCCGAGACAAATAATATAAACTAATTCTTTCTTTTCTTATTTTATGACATATTACGACGAGATAGCATCAGGATACAACGAGCTCCACAGCGAAGAGCAGAAGAAAAAGATGCAGATAATCAATGGAATACTTGAAAGATGGCATGCTAAGCCAGAGCAGATTCTCGACGTGGGATGCGGCACTGGCCTGTCGACACCAAAGGGCGCTTTTGGCGCTGACCCGTCAGAAGAGCTCCTGAAACAGCATCCAGGTTATCCTAGTAAGACTGTAAAAGCCGACGCTGAAGACCTTCCTTTCGACGACAAACAGTTCGATGTGGTTATATCAGTGACTGCAATACATAATTTCCACGACGTGGAGCAAGGATTAAAGGAAATAAAGCGGGTTGGCAGGCGATTTATACTGTCTATACTGAAGAAATCGAATAAGTTTGATGAAATAAAGAGATTAATCACTCACTTTTTTGATGTTGAACAAGAAATTGAAGAAGATAAGGATATAATTTTTGTCTGCAGCTAAAGATTCGCTAATTTTACGCGCTGTCTCTCCCTTCTTTCCATGTCTTCTATGCGCCTTTCTAAAGCACTCACTTTTTCCTGCATTTCTATCTGGTTCCTGTCCAGAAATATGATCCAGTCGCTCATATTGCTCTTCAGGCCCTCAAACTCGCTTCTAAGCCGTTTTAGAGCCCTCTGCATACGCGGTTTGAAATCGTCAAAAATTCCGATCATTTTCTTAAAATCCTCCACATGCTCCCCAAGTAACCCCATACCAGTGAGTACATTTAAGACGTTTATATAATTTATGGTTTTGTAACCTCTTAATAGGCGTAAAATTACTGACAGATAGGAGGCCCCCAAAACAATTATTTTCAATATAGAAAATAAAGAACTAAAAATAGAAAAGGGTTTTTAGCAATATTGAAAATAAATAATATCTCCCAAAAATATATTTATTGCAATATGGAAACAAAATAATTCAAAATACACCTAAAATGGACCAAAAAAAGATATAAAAATTTTAAGCGATGCTAAAATGTTTTAAGCGAACAGGACACAAAAAGAATTAAGCGATGATTAAATACTTTAATCGCAATAACAACAATAAAATATTAGAAAAAACAAAAAGATTTAATCGCAAAGCCGGCTCTAGCCGACATAGCTCAGCTTTTTCTTCTCTTTTTGCTGCACTAATTGCTGGCTTTTACCTATCAATTCCTTTAGTTTCATCTCGAACTTCTTGGCGCTCGCAAGCAATGGTTTGACGTCGATATTCAGCTTCAAATACTTGTTCAAACC
>JAHWHI010000065.1 GCA_019323355.1 Candidatus Woesearchaeota archaeon
CAGCAGCCTGGTAAGTGCAGGTTGCAGAATAACCGCTCGGTGTGCATCTTATCTTTGAATCGACACCATCTGCATGCTCCAGTTCCAGGAAAGTAATTGCACGTTTCACACCAGCAAAATCCGGCGGTGAGACAACTTCTGCATTGAATGTTTTAGTTTCTCCAGGTTCAAAATATATTGGATCAGTAAATCCAAGACGCGAGATCATTATCTTGTTTCCTTCCCAGACAAGAGCTTCTGCAGGCCCTCCTACAGACTCTCCGAACTGAAGAAGCTTGGAAACAAATATTCCTTTCTGGTCAGCTGGGTTTATCTTGAACTTCTCCAATTCTGTCCTGTCATTCTTGTTTGTTACAATAACACTATTTGGTTTCTTCAAATTATAAGCGAGATATAATTCAGGGAGGGCTTCACCAGCTCCCTGCACAACTTCAAGCATTGGAGATATTGCACTGATAGTTGTTTTTATAAGGACATCATTTCCAGGATAATAAGAAGTTATCTGCGGTGTTGTCCTTGCTTCCTTGAATTCAATCGCCTGCATACCGCCTGCAATAGTCTCGCACACAATACCTGGCGGAACCAACTGGAAGTGGCATTGCGCAACAAACGGTGACTTTCTTAATATCTGTTCTTCTTTCACATTTCTTTTGACCTGATCTCCGACCTGGTATGTCAAGTCAAGAACAGCAAGATTGCCCCAATATTTTGCATGTTCGTCAGTATAGAACGCATTCTTCTCAAGACTCTGGTCAACATCAACAAATATTCCTTCTTCATAGATCAAGGTTGGCGCTCCTGGCGGACAGTATTCTCCTCCAGGCTTGCTCTTGTCACACATTATCCTTAGGCTTCCTGATACTCTCTGCCCACCTGAAAGTATTCCTAACGTAAGATAGTAATTGATCGCAGCCTCGCCAGTGAATGGATCCCATGCTGCAAACCTCGATTCAGGCACCATTGGCCCGATTACAGGTGCTACTGCGACACGTGTCGCCTGCTGGAACACGTTCCTTAGATCAGACCAGTCTCCAGTGATAGCTCCGACACAAGCTTTATGCACAAGCTGCATTGGAGTCAGACCATACTGGTTTTGTATTAAGGTAGCATACCTTTCTTTCAATCTATTGTTTACTTCCTGGAAATTTCCTCTGAACACAGAACCCTCTCCACTGTCCATGCTTCCGTATCTTCCTGTTCCAATAACTTTTTTGATAGCCCAGGTGATAATGTCGCAGACAAACTGCGCGAACAGTCTTTCACAGTAACCGCCCCGCACTTCTCCGATCATTGCCTGCTGAAGACATTTCTTCATTCCTTGGCTTATTCTTAGGAAATTTGCAAGATGACCCCGCACACCAGATACACAGCCGCATCTTAAAGATATGAATATGTCATCGTAAGGATTGACCTGCCCGTCATCATTCACATTATCCGCATTATCAGGGAAACATTTTGTCTCATGATAACCAGGAGGCCCTTCTGAATAGCATCCGACACTTGCAGATTGTGCAGAAGCTTTGTTATAATCTTCTTTTGACAATGACGTGCATGCGTAACGCACGCTTCCAGCCTCGTAAAGCTGGACACCGCCAGCACTCGAAGGTCTCTTCAGCAGCAAAGGTTTCTTGGACACATTTACTTCCCTGATCTCGATCGCATTCTGTCCAGGAGGGCATACCGGCTGTCCGCCAACAATTGCTTTATCCCGAGTAACATATCTGTACTGCGTCCTTAGATCCTCGTTCTGGGATTCGAAAGTCACAGAGCCCTCGACAACAGGGATGGGTTTCTCTTTCTTTGTGTCTTCAAGATTATAGTATGATTCAGATGTATCATCATAGACATATCTCTGCCCGCGGTTGTCAGTTACAACCTTGTTCATGTTCGCGCAGTCAGGAGGGATGGTAGGACACCATACCCTGTCACAAATCATGTATGTTCGTTTCATGTTTGCAGGACTAGCGCCGCCAGCAACATATGATAATACAGTAGACCCGACACAACCTACAGTAAGCGCAAGAGTCGCGTCTTCTGCGAACTTTGTCGCATCCTCAAGGAATTCTATCCAGTCATCAAGTAATTTTATAGTATCATTGATCATCTCCGGTGTAAGGAATTTTGTATAATCAAATGGTGTCTCAAGCCCGACTGCATGCTGTATGAAAACTGGTTCATTTAATGATGCCTGTCCTAGCTGATATGAGACCATTGTCTTCAGCGAGAAATCAATCTGCAGGCCAGTTCCGGTATTTCCGATCTCTCCTTCTCCAAGATCATCTTTTACAGCCTTCAGATCCTGCCTGATTGGAAGGATACGCAGTTTTGTCATCACAAACAATCTGTTCTCATCTTCATAGAAAAATGATTTTGTCTCCTCGACTGAGATATATTTATTGTCAAATTTGTTAGCATCAAGAGCAGCTGTCGCCTTGATATTTCTTAGCGGTTCTGTTGCAGGGCCGGTATAATATAGATCATAGACCACAGAGACAGGAACACCGTTTGATTGCTCTGCCATAAGATTGCTGCTGTAGACAGTGTTTGGAATGGTTTGTATCCTTCCTGTTTTCCAGACCATTGACCCTGGTTCGAAATTTATTGTCCGTTCTTCGGTGTATTCATTTCCAGCTTCATCAATCACAATAAATAGTATCCTGTTAGGTGAAACAGCTAATAGATTCTGTTGCTGCTGTGTCATCCCAGTTGTGATCGGGGAATATGCCTGTGCAAGCGCGATCTGCGTGCTGAACTCAGCATCATCTCCGCTGTTCACTTCTTTACCTCTGCCGACAATCACACCGCCAACACCGACTTCAAACTCTGTGACAAACTCCTGGATACCTTGTTGCCGTACTTCTGTCACAGTTATAGTATTATTGTTTCCTACATTGAATATCTGCACACGGCATCTGGGTTCTGTTGTGTTTCCCATGATTGTGGCGATCGAGAAGTGCTGGTTCTCTGAAAATAACTTCGGGTCAAGGTTCAACTTGCACGGAGTATTGTCTACCTTTATCTCAAAAGTCTGGATTGCGACATTTCCAGCGACATCTGTCGCTTCAAGTGTCAGATTATGCTCCCCAGCTCCGACATCAACTGATGTATTGAAGGATTTGTCTACCACACTTATATTTATGAAAGTTGAATTGTCTATTATCGCTTTAAGTGTCCCCTCCTCGCTCAGAGAGCCGATGATCGGAATCACTGAATTGTTCCGCACTTCCTGTATCGTAGAAAGGAAAAATCGTGGTGCAGTGACATCTATTATAATAGTGCGTTTCTCTTCAAGGATATTTCCAGAAGCGTCTGTGAACCTGATTGTGATCTCGTTATATCCAAGGATTCCTTTGAAGACTGTCTCGTATAATTTCACAGTCGCAGAGAAATTACCGTTTCCGTCAGCAACAACAGAGAATCCTCCGTTCTCAAGGATCTGTGCTGGAAAACGGTCGCTGTTGATGAATATCCGCACTGTAGCTCCCGGCTCAGTAGTTCCTGTAATTGTCATGAAATCAGTATTGATCTTTGGAGGCACATCCTCAAGATCTTCTCCAGTCTCGATAGAGGTATCGACAACTGTTGAAGAGACCTGGATATCCTGTTTTGTGACAAAAGTAAGACCTGATCTCGTCTCAGCCTCGTTAGCATTGGCTGATTCAATCTCCAGATCATAAACAGCGCTCTGGTTCAAGTTTGTAAGCAGCACTTCATGGCCCGTCACAAGATCAGATTCAGACTCGACACTGTCAAGGTTATTAATCCCATAATGGACAGTGCTGTTCGCAGGGTCATCAGTGTCCCATGTGACAACAGCTGTTGTCGCAGTCGTATTGACACTCGGATTCATGATCTGTAGTGCGTACGCACTCTCGATAGTTATCCCTATTATAAGGACTATCAAGATCAAGGTCAATATCCGTTTCTTTATCCTGTTCATCTATTCACCTTATTACTGGAGCATAACTCTTGCTCCGTGGTACGATCATGTTCTGCCAGAAATCTGCAAAGTCTGACATCTCATTTATTTTCGTAGGCGATGCAATTGCATAGAACCGCAGTTCATTTGCAGTTGTCAGCTGGTTCCGTGTGACCTGCCATTCCTCAAAATAAAGTCCTGCAAATGGAAGCTCGTCTCTCATTACTTTTACATCGACAAGATAGGTTGCATCATCATATAATAGTTCAAATGGATTCATCCGGGTGAAATTAGTCTCTGGAAGGAATGTTACATCTTCATGGTCTTCGCTCGAAAGCGAGATATAAGCACGTTCGCCTTCACGCAATTCTCTGATCTGCATCTGGTTGCCTACAAAGTCAAGTATATATACAGAGACAGGAATTTTTTTCAGCGGTGTTAATTTAATAGGAGGGATCTGCGCGTTTGGAGATTCGATTGTTACTTGCGTGACAAATTCTTTGTATCCGTCTTTATTCACAACTAAGAACCCGTTGATGCATGCTGGGAATGCTGTCTCAAGCATTGGTTCTGAACCTACCATCGGGACTCCATCAAATCTTGGAATATCTGTCTTTCCAAGGTCACAGCCAAACTGTACGCACTCGTATCTTACATTCGCATCGTCAAGAAACTCTCCAGTCACTTCGTCTTGTACATATACGACCCGACTGTAGAGCCTGTTTGCACAATAGTCCTCGCTGGACACACTATATTCATAATCTGCAAGCTTGAACGGACTTGTGTATCTTTTTGCAGAATTCTTCTCAATGACAACTGGTGTCGCAAACTGGAACACTAATCCAGTATCGTCCTGCAGCTGGAACAGTATTGGATACTCAATATCATATCTATGATGATAAACTTTTACACACGAACCAATGATAGGCATGTTAAGGTCAAAACCTTTCACAACATCTCCGTCACTGGGTTCAACATTAAGGTTCATTCCATACGTCCTGTCATACAGTACATTCACCTGCACGTCTGGATAGCTTCCAGGACCAGTGTCAATGTCATAAAATTTGTCATAATAATCTAAATATCTGCTCTTCACTGTCTGATAGCTCTTGCATGTTCCAAACTCGTCTTCAGCCTGGCAGATCTCCTGGATGATTTCAGGATTTTCCTCAAACCTGTAGCTTTTTATGGAATTATCAAATGAAAAGAACCTAAAATTGTACTTGACAAGCTGCTGCAGCGCTGGAATTATATCCAACTGTATGCTCCACCTTTTTCCTTCTCCGCATCGGAAATCATATCCGTCCAATGGGATGTGCGGGCTCTCGTCAGCACCGTCTGCAATAGCAATCAGATCCATTGTGGTATTTTCCAGGAATCCTTGTTGGTTCTCATACTCCATGATGGATTTCGCAAGCTTGAATAATTTTCCGAACTGTGTGGGCATTGATTTTCTGAAAATGTCCAGATCGACAGTATTATCTCCTATTCCCACTCTCAACGGATAATCCAAGGTCACAGTTATATCTGCATCATGGATCTCGACATCAGCAGTCATCTCACCTAATTCTTCTATCCGCAACTGCTGGAAATCCTGGAATTCATTTACACAGGCAACAACATCCTCCATGATATAATTGGCAAGCTCTTCTTCGATCTCAGACTGTTTTGGTATCAATGATTTGCCGTTATACCACCACATAGGTGTTTTCACAGGTGATGGCGGCGGTGGAAGATAACCAGGCCTCAGCGGATCCCCATATAGAAGCTGCTCTGGCAATTCGATATATCCTCCCTGCATTGCAGCAAGTGCCACAGCCTCTGCAAGCGTCTCCTGTGTACAGTCCTCGATGAACAGACGCAATGGTTTTGTCTCTGGATAACGTACCTCTGTGATTTTCTGCGAGATCGCACCTCTATAATAGATAAGGACAATTGCTAGTATCAATATTATAATTCCGATTATTATGAACAAGGTCACCTGCCCTCTTTTTTGTTTCTTGATCATTTTTCTAATTCTAAAGATAAATAATATCTAGCCCACGTGGAATAAAGCAAAAACATGAAGATCAATGCAGACGCAAAGGTCGCCTGTCCTAACAAGTATGTTGCTCCGAACACAATGAATGCTATCAAGAAGATGATAGCCATCAATAAATAAGCAAACAATGTCTTGAATCTGAAAAATTTGGAAAATGCAATAAAAACAGTATCTTTTACTTTTTTCTTCATCTCAACTCTTGCAATTGCAGTAAGCATGACATACAACAGCCAGAAGGCAAACAATATTCCCCCCCGCCATTCATCCTTTATAGCCTGTATGATGAAAACAAAGATTATGAACCACGGTATGATCCAGATGATAGAAAATCTGAACCATGTTTTCATATCCTGTGTCTTTTCAAGAGTATATTTATACACCATACGTTTGAAAATAGTAACATTCACCGCATACAAGACGATTGCGACTGCTGACAATAGTATAAATGATATTAGATACCACGTGCCAGAGTTTATTGTCAGGGGATAGGCTTCTGTTATCCTTCCAAAATACATGTAATAATAAGCAGAGATTGCTACAAAGATCAAAAAACATAACAAGTCAAGCAGCATTGCATGGAACAGACTAGTATTGAAAGTCCGGAAAGACTCGATAAACATAAACCTCTTTTTTTTGCTCACTGCCATTTTACCTTATCCTGTTGTATTGTACCCGAAAGTTCCTGCGCCGCTAGGTATTGTTGTCGATGCTCCGGCAGAGCCTCCTGGATTGTATCCGCTCGTAGATGCCACATCTCTTGGAAGATAATTTTCCTCGACAATCGGCTGTGCGAATGCCCACATCGGGCCAAACTCTTCAGTAGGCTCTCCTTTGTCATCCAAGATTGCTTCTCTGAAGCAGATAGATACATAATCCACTCCAGTCGGACCGTAGATCGGAACATAACCTGAAGACGATGAACCCTGCGGAACTGCAACATCTGTATATCCTTCAAGTACCAAACAATTTGAATCACAATACGGCGTATTCACGCATATAGTGTATAATACATTAGTATCAGTCGCTCTCACCAGCCAGTTGAACTGGTACAATGTTGATCCGTCAGGCATTAACTCACGTTCAGCTTGCAGCCTTCTTGTTACAATCTGGTTGCCAGCTGTGTCAAATCCAATCTGCACATCTTCTGGCATATCATCGTCGAGCACAGATTTACAGATCAACCTTTCCCACTCTTCTGGCCTGAACCACTCCATCTCCATCCACCTGTCAATCTCTTCCTTCCATTCAGGAACCATCGTATAAGTCCAGTTGTTGAACTTCTGGCTGTAATATTTTCCAGGACCTGTAGGTCCGTTGATCAATGTTCCAACAAATCTCTGGAACCTCTGCCTGTTCTGGATCTGTCTCTCAAGATCTCTTCCTTTCTTGCCAGCTGCAAATTCTTTTGGGACAAATGAAGTTAGGTCTGTTTCTTCGCATGCCTGCTGGCCCCTCACTTCATAGCATGCCCAGTAACGGTACACATCTTTTCCTTGTGCGTCTGTTCCAACAGTTGAATATAATCTTACATTTCTTCCAAGATCAATATTATAATTAGCCAAAGCAATGTTATCCTGGCTTGTGACTCTGCCGTCTCTGTTTGAATCAGGCGCAAGCAGAGAGCTTTCAACAGCTCTTTGATCTCTGTTATAGACAGCACCGTCATTATTTACATAAATATATTCTCCAAGGCCTTTGATCACACCAACATCAATGCCTGCTGTCTCTGTAAAAGGATCAAGGTTTTCTTTTACAGAAGCTCCTTCAAATCTTTTTTCATCAGTGTTCATAAACACAGCAACATCAGAATCCTCATCTCCTATGCTCGCGACAAAACCTATCTCTCTATTGTCCTCGACTTTTCCATTATAAAGTTCATTTCCATACTGTATTAATTTAAGATTGCTCACTCTGTTAGCGCCAGTCTGCTCGTTCGGAGTTGGAGTTAATGAAGTTCCTTCTCTGTAAGCATTATAATAAACATAAGGCGATGCATATTCCTGCTGTCTTCCGTCAGCATCAGTGAACTGTCCTGAGGGAATCTTGTAGATTTCTTCATTCCTTTGGGTACTGTCCTGGTTGACAATGAAATATTCATTTGTTTTTGGATTTTTAATCAATGCCAGGCTCTTTGTTGAATCTGCAGGATCTGTCCAGGAATTCACAGTCTGCCATCCTTCATAGCGTGTTCCTTTCTTGCCTATATTTCCTAAGATTGGAGTTTGTCCTTCTTTTATCAGATTATTTATATTGCCAGCGATCTCTTTCTGCTTTCCAGTTCGTATCGCTTTGATGAAATCAGCCTGCTCGTCGTTGCGTACTTTTCCTGCTTTCACATTGTTCAGGTATTCAACAATCTCTGGATTGTTTATTCCAAGTTCAGGATGGTCTGCAAGTATCTTAGAGGCTTCATCTGTTTTTCCAGCAGCGATCAGCATTGAAAGCGCTTGTCCGTCTCCGTTCTCAGCACGGAATCTTAGTGCAGCCTCTTCCTGCACTGTCAGGGAAAGCTGCGAATCTGTTCCTTTTGGATCGATCTTGCTCAGGCGTGTCTGCATTATTGTCTTTGACTGCGTATCCATCATCTGGTCCAATTGTGCTTTTGTCTTTCCTTGTGTCTGCGATGGTGCAATGCCCATTGCTTTTGCAGTCGACCGTGCATTCACAAGCTCAAACTCCTGCTTGAACTGCTGTGATGACTGGAACTCAGAAATAGGTTTTGGAGCCGCTGCAGGATCCACATTGGCCAAAGCAGCTTTATACGCATCATAATCTTTCTGGAAATCTTCTTTTTCTTTTCTTAATTTCGCGACTTCTGCATAATCAGGCATTGGTTTCTTAAGTTCTTCAGCGATCTTCTCATCCAATTGCTCAAGATAACCTTTTGGTGCAGCTGCTGGACCTGGCGCTGCTTTCGGCGGTGCAAGCGCACCTGCATACGCAGTGCTTATCTTCTGTGCTTCAGCAGGGTTTAATCCTCCAAGTATCTCGACACGCTGCTGGTCAAATAAGGTGCGCGCTTCTGCGCCTGTTCCTGCTGCACGTGCAGCATCTAGTTTTTTCTTAAGGTCTGTTTTTTCCTGCGGTGTCAGGCCAGAAGCATCGATCGCAGCTTCAAACTTGTCAATGTCCTGTTTTACTTTTTCTTTCTCAACAAGATCAGCAGCAGCTGTCTGGAACTTTGCCTGGTCAGGCTCTGCTTTTGCCTTTGCAAGCAAAGCTGCTCTTGCAGCAGCACCGTCAGCACCCAACGCTTCCATCTGGCCAGCATAAGTCTCGATCCATTGCTGTCTTGCCTTTACATCCTTTTTTATCTGGTCAGGAGTTTTTGTCCTGTCAACACCATATTTCATTGCAAGCACATCATATGATGCTTTTTCATAATCAGTAGAATCCCAGTCAGGATTCATGCTTGCTTTTGCACGCACAAGTCTCAAATCAGCTGGTGTCAGACCAGCTGCGAGCGCTTCCTGCTCTATCTTCTTCCTTCGGTCATACTCTCTTTTGATTGCATCATAATTTTTTCCTTCAATATCAATTCCATAAGTATCCTTGGCTTCCTGCCGAAGCTCTCTTTTCTTCATAAGGTCATTCAAAGCTTTCAGGTCTCGATCTTTTCCTTTATCTTTCAATGCTTGGAGTTCATCACGCATCCAGTTATCTCCCTCCCCATGGTCTTCATTCATAGCATTGACAACATCTGCTCGGACTTTGTTGATCTCCTCTGTTCTGCTTTTCGAGGCAAGATATTCTTTTCTTCTGGAATCAATGGTCGCTCCCAGCCTATCAGCAGCTGCAACATCACCAGCTGCAAGAGCTTTCTGCTGATTGATATATAACTGGATTATTGCATCTTCCTGTGCTTTCAGCCTTTCCATTTCTGTCTTCTCTTTTTGCAAGGATCTCCTCAAGCCAGTGTCACTGGTCCTGGAAAGTTCTTCATCTAACTCTTGTATTCTACTTGCATAATAATTCCTATCAGCAAGATCATCACTGGCAACTGCATCTACACTTGCCTCTTCTGCTCTTCTTGTTGTATACTGGGTTCTTAACTCAGCTACTTTTTTCCGCTGCGCTTCAAGTTTCTTCAGTTCTTTATCTAAAGCATCAGCTTCTGCAGCAAGATTCCTGTTTCTTGCATCGTCTCTTGCTTTCTTCATTGCTTCGATATTCGTATCCAAAGTTGTGATCGAAGTATCTAATGTGGCCACAGCACCATCATAATCATATGTTTTGGCCTTGCCAGTCGCATCTGTCATCGAAGTAGAAGCTGAGGTTGCGACACTCGGTGCGCGATTCCGCAGTTCTGTGGAAGCTTTAAGCGTCTCTTCACGTTTCTTTCTTTCATCAGCAACATCCTTAACAGTAGCGGAGCTCTGGATGGTATATTCAGTAACTGGAGTAACAGTCCGGGTCTTAGGAGCGTCAGCAAACAGACTGTCTGGATGTTTGTTCCTATTGTTGTCAATTATCTTTACAAAAGTATCATAATTAACATTCTCATCCTCACCTTCGTATTGAAGTTCCTGCCATCCTCCTGCTAAAGCACCAAGATAACCCCAGTCTACATTTACTTCAATATTCTTACTTTCAGGATCCATACGCCAGTTCTCCCACTTGTCATTCCCTATCACAAGCCTCCCCTGGTTGTCGATGTACATACTTTCTATCTCGCTTCGACTATAATCTTCCTCATTCCAAATCCATCCAGCAGATACAAACACACTGTTGACTAGAACAAAAACTAGAACGATCACGACAAATATTCCAATTTTATTTTTCATATTCATTCTATCCTGAACTCGTATGTTTTCTCGTCTTTGACAAACGGTGTTAAGTCAGTGGCACGCAATTTCAGTCTGTAAGTGCC
>JAHWHI010000066.1 GCA_019323355.1 Candidatus Woesearchaeota archaeon
AACCTGCAGAAAAGTGAGGAGAAATACAAGAGCTCACAGATACTTGAGGAGTTTGAAAAATCAAAGAAGAAAGTTGACAAGAGCCTGATATCATATCTTGCGATAATCGCATTGATAATTGTGCTGTTCGAGATGATATACATAAAGAGACGAGGTGACCTATGAGTTTCCTTAGGTTCCAGCTGCCATGGGTGATTTCCCTAGCAGTGCCAATAATCATACTGCTGTTCGTACTGTTGAGGCTGGAGCTTGTGAAGTTCAAGGACAAGGAGGCAAAGCAAAGATGGATGGAGAGCAAGCCTCAGAGAAGAAAGATGCAGCTTTTCCTCTGGGTCAGCAGGTCCCTTGTTGTATTGCTCATCCTGCTCGCGATCGCTTCTCCGTACGCACTGAAGCAGATAACAACTGCAGGCGACCAGTCTGTCGTCATCCTGGCAGACAAAAGCAGATCTTTTGAACTTTTTGACGCTGAGATCGCACCGAAACTCCAGGGAGAATTGGAGAAATATTTCCCAGTGGATCTCAAGTATGTCGCGATCGATGAGACAAGCGCAATAGGCGACGGCGTGCTCGGCGCCATACGCGGAAATGATAATATAATCCTTGTCAGCGACGGAAATACAAATGTAGGCCGGAATCTTGCAGACATAATCACTTATGCGTCCTCTGTCAACAGCACTGTCAATGCAGTCACTCTCAAGCCGCAGAAGACTGATCTCTCTGTCGAGATATCTGGACCAAGGAGGACTGTCTCTGATGTTGATAATAATTTTGTCGTGCTTGTGGACAATCCTTCTAGCGTTGAATATAAGCTTGTTGTAACTGTTGACGGAAAAGAGGTCATCAATACCATGACCAAAGAAACCTCGCACAGCTTCACAAAAGCATTTGTCCAGGGCGTGCATAAGATTGTCGCCAGGATAGAGACAAATGACCTTTTCAAGGAAAACAATGTATACTATAAATCAGTCGAGGTGCTTGAAAAACCGAATGTCCTCTTTGTATCTATGAAAGAATCCCCTCTTCTGAAGATCCTGAAAGAGCTATACAAGGTCACTGTTGTGAGCTCTATACCTGAAAATCTGGATCCTTTCTCTACAATCATACTTAACGATATCCCTGGTTTCACAACACCTGAAGTCGAGAAACTTAGCAGTTATGTGATTGACGGCAACGGTCTTGTTGTAATCGGCGGGGACAGATCGTATAATTTTGGAAATTATGAGAATGAATTCATTGAAACTTTGCTTCCTACAGTTGTTGGAACAGGAGGAAGGAAAGAGGGAGAGATTAATGTTATCCTTGTCATTGATATCAGCGGAAGCACTGGAAAAAGACTGACTGATGCTGGATCAAAGAAAGTTGATGTCGAGAAAGCGCAGACATTGAGCTTGCTCTCGGATTTCAGGCCGGATGATACAGTTGGTGTTGTTGCATTTAATGTGAATGCGTTCACAATAAGCGAGCCTGTACTTCTCTCAGAATCACAGGACGAACTTGTTGACAGGATCCTGATGCTGCAGGACGGCGGGGGGACTGTTATCTCAGCAGGAATCAAGCGGGCTATGGAGATGCTTGCTGACAGGCCTGGAAGCAATAATATTGTTGTTATCTCTGACGGAAAGACAAAGCACCAGCGCGAGACGTTTGATATTGCAGCTGAAGCTGCAGAGTATGGCATGAGAGTATATACTGTGGGCATTGGAAAGGATACTCACAGGAAAAATATGGAAGAGATCGCCCGTCTTGGGCGCGGAGCTTACTTTGAACCTTCACAGGCGCAAAGACTGCGGATCATGTTCGGCCGCCCGCCTGAGACTGCAGAAGGTGTGCCTTCTGACCGTTACGCACTCGTGCTGATGGATGAAGGTCATTTCATAACTAAAAATCTTGATATCAATGCAACTATCTCAGGATTCAACCAGGTTGTCCCAAAAAGCAGTGCGCAGCTTCTTGCTTCGACACATAACGGCTTTCCTGTCCTTGTGACATGGAGGTTCGGTCTTGGGAGGGTTGTCACTGTTGCTACAGACGACGGGACACGCTATGCTGGAGAACTGCTGAGCCCGAAAAAGTCAGAGATACTTTCAAGATCGATAAACTGGGCGATCGGGGACCTCAACAGAAGAGCTCCGTCATATGTTGATATATCTGATACACATATCGACAAGCCTGTTGATGTTGTTGTGAAAAAATCCACAAAGCCAGAGACAGAACTGATCGAACTGTCAAAGATCGACGAAGATATCTATTCAGGAGTTTTCACTCCTACAGCAACAGGATTTGTGGACATACTCGGAACAACCATCGGTGTGAACTATAACACTGAGTTCCGTGACGTGGGACTTAACCCAGAACTGGAAGAGACCGTCGTCTCAACAGGAGGAAAGATGCTTAATCCTGAGGATATCAAAGAGATTGTAGAGCATATCAAGATAACTTCAAAACGTATCAAGACTGAAAATGTGTTTTACAGATGGCCTTTCCTAATGGCGGCATTGATCATATTCCTTATTGAAGTTTGTCTAAGAAGGATAATCGAGAATAGGAATCTATTTAAATAAGAAAATCAAATATTGGTGAAAGACAATGGCATATATGAAACAAAACGTAAATTTTGTATTACTATTCTTTATAATACTGGCATCAGTGACAATACTCGGTGCTACAGTATACTACCAGCTTACGCTGAAGGATCTCTCTGGAAAGTACAATGACGCTCTTGTGGAGATCGAGACAATCAATAAAAGTTTGAGCTCGAAACTTCAGAGGCTGGCAGATGTAAGGAGCGAACTCGAGCTGAAATCAGAGCGGGAATCCGAGCTGAGCGGACAGTTCGCAGAGATAAAAGGAACCAAAGAGGATCTCGAGCAGCAGAACTCGGAGCTCAGGTCAGAACTCAATGTCGCCAAGCTAGAGGTATCGACAGCAAAGACAGAACTTGCGAACGCAATGCAGGATGTCGCTGCCTTGCAGACAGATCTTGCCAATGCAAGACAGACATTGCTTAGATTGGATGACGATCTTGAGGAATGCGAGGACGACCTCCATGATTGTGAGGAGCAACTAGACTAAAATGCCATTCAGAAGAATTATCCGGGAAATAAGATTCACATTCAATATGATTAATCTGTTCTATAGTACTATCCGAACTGTGATACTTTTCCTTGTGATATTCTTAGTGTTCACTGCTTTTAATATCCCATGGTATCTCACATTCATTCCAGGAATATATTATTTCTTCAGGCAGATGAGGAAGAGAAGCAAGGTCAACCCCTATAAAGAGATTGAGGGCAAATATACTACATTGAAAGAAAAACTCCGGGCTGCGAGAGACAATCTTGACGAAGGAAATGTCTTTGTCTTTGACCTTCACAAGGAGGTTGCAAACGTAATACGAAAAGTAAATGTTTCCTCTTTTTTTAACACGCGAAGAGCGTTGAATGATCTCTTGATGATGGCATTCCTGTCCCTTGTCATAATCATACTAGCGCCGTTCCATGTGCAGATATTGGACCTGCAGGCAATGACAGACCTATCGCTTGATCTTGGCGATCTTGTCGATAATATCGGCAGCATTGGGACCAAAGGAGACAAACTTGAGGGAGAAGATGACGACGGAGGCTTGGCAGAATACGATGATATCTTTGGAAAGAAAAGTGTCGCCTTGCTCGGAGATGAGAGCATGGAGGTCACGTTCGAGTCTGCCAATGTCGAGATAGACGTAAATGACATACGAGAGGTTGAGGAAAGGACGTTCACTACTACTTATCCTGAGGAGATCGGTGCAATGGCTGCATCAGCTTTTGAGGAGCAGATCCCAAAGGATCAGCAGGAGATAGTTAAAAATTATTATAAAAAAATCGCAACGGAGGGTTGAATATGGTAAGTACAGAACAATTCAGAAAAACTTTTGAAGCTTTATTCAAAGAGATCGGAAAAGTTGTCATCGGACAGCATGAAGTCATGGAGCAGATGGTAATCGCCATGCTATGTGACGCTAACGCGCTTCTTGAAGGTTATCCGGGCCTGGCAAAAACACTTCTTGTCAAGACAATGTCAGAACTGATGGATCTTGATTTCAGCAGGATACAGTTCACGCCTGACCTGATGCCGTCAGATATCACAGGAACTTATGTCCTGCAAGAATCCGGGGGAAGGCGTGTGTTCAAGTTCGAGCAGGGCCCTATTTTCGCGAACATCATCCTTGCGGATGAGATAAACCGGGCGACACCAAAGACACAGTCTGCACTGCTAGAGGCGATGCAGGAGAAGCAGGTCACTGTCGGCAACGAGACATTCAAGCTTGATCTTCCGTTCTTTGTCCTTGCTACACAGAACCCGATCGAACAGGAAGGAACTTATCCTCTTCCAGAAGCGCAGGCAGACCGTTTCCTGCTTAAGATAAAGACAGACTATCCGTCAATGGAGGAAGAGAAAGAGATTGTCGAGAAATATGCAGAGACACTGAAAGCTCCGCATCTAAGAAAAGTACTGAACAAAAGCAGCATTGTCGCACTGCAGCAGTATTCAAGGCAGATACCTATCTCCAAAGATATCAAGGCGAGGGCAGTCAAGATTGTCACAGCAACTCGTAAAGGAAAGTCCTTGATCGAGTATGGAGCTTCTCCTAGGGCAAGCATTGGTCTTGTTCTTGCAGCAAAAGCACGTGCACTTATCCACGGAAGGAACCACGTGACAAATGAGGATCTTAATTCAGTTGCTCTTCCTGTACTCCGTCACAGGATCATCCTTAACTTTGAGGCAGAACGTAAAGGAGTCTCTCCTGACGAAGCGATCCTTGAGATACTGAAGCAAGTAAAATAATTAAAATATAATCCAAGTGAAAGATGATATCAGACGATTTTTTGGACCAGTTGAACCGCTTCAACCTAGTTATCCAGAAAAGGGTCACCAGCAATTATGTCGGAACCCGGGAGAGTGTCGCAATGGGGCACGGCCTTACTTTCGAGGACCACCAGCAGTACACTCCTGGAGATGATTACAGGCGGATCGACTGGAAAGTCTATGGGCGGACTGACAAGCTTCACGTCAGGCGTTTTGAGGAGGAAAGAAGCCTGACCATACATATACTCACTGATGCCTCTGCTTCTATGAAGTTCAAGAAGAAATGGGATTATGCTTCGATGCTTACTGTCGGCTTTGCTTATCTCACTCTCAGGGAGAATGAAAAATTTCAGTTATCCACTTTTGCAGAGGAGATAAATTCTTTCAGGCCGAAAAGAGGGAGAGCGCACCTTGCGCAGATGATCGAGATACTTAACAATATGAAAGTGGAGGGCAAGACAGATCTTATCCGTGCGGCACGTACTGTCAAGAAATCCATATTCTCACGGTCGATGATTGTCGTGATCTCGGATTTCCTTTATCCTTTAGAAGATATTGAGACTGCACTGGCCCTACTTGGAAAGAATGACCTTAAGATAATCATGCTTCTTGACGAGAAAGAGTACGATCTTGATTTCAGAGGAGAATACAAGCTTATCGACTCTGAGAACAAGTCAATGTTAAAAACTTTCATCTCCCAGCGACTGCGTTCTGGATACAAACAAAAACTTGACAAGCATATCGCTGATGTAAAACGTATTGTACAGGCATTGGGGGGAGAGTTTCATCTTGTTACCACTGGGATGAGCATCTTTGATGCATTCTGGGAGATACTGAGAGAGAAAAAAGCTAGAGGAAAATAGATGGTTTTATCTGAACTTACATTTATTGCAGTCATATTATTGATTGGCCTGTTGTCTGCAATACTTGCCAAACGTTTGAAAGTCCCTTCTGTCCTGTTTCTTGTGATTGTGGGTATCGGATTTGGAATATATATGCAAGTGGAAAATATAACTTTGTCATTGCCGACAAAATTCATATCAGGGCTTGGATTATTTACTCTTATACTTGTTGTATTTGAATCCACTGCGCAGATCAGGTTCCGGGAGCTGGACAAAGCGTCAATCTTCTCGTTGAAGATGACGTTCGCGACAGTGCTCATAAACTTCATCATACTTTCTTTTTTCACTTTGCTCGTTGTCTTTCGGATGAATACTGAGTATATGTTCTTGAGCATTCTTTTCGCAGCTCTTATGTGCGGCACTGCTCCTGACATAATACTTTCTTTGCTTGGATCGAGCAAGCTCAGGATCATACGATACCTGGAGATCGAGAGTATCATCAATACTCCGCTCACAGTAATCCTTCCTTTCCTTGTCATTGACCTGCAGAGAGGAGTGTCTGCTGGTTTCTTCTCTGGATTTGCCGGAGATCTTCTCCTCAAGATAACATCTGGTCTTGGAGCAGGGCTTCTTCTAGGCCTGATAATCTTTAAAGTCATGAGAAAGCAGTACAGTGAGCGTTATTCTCCAATTGCCATCATCACTGCAGCACTGCTGAGCTATGTGTTGGCTGAGAATATCGGTGGAAGCGGAATCATCGCTGTCACAACACTAGGGCTGTTCTTTGGAAATCTAGAGTTCAAGCAAAAATATTCCCTGCTGCAATTCGAGTCTGTGCTTTCGACACTGTTGAAAGTACTTATCTTTGTGTTGCTGGGAATTATAATCAAGATCCCGTTATCTTTTACTTTCCTCTGGACCTCGCTGCTATTATTCGGGATATACCTGCTTGGAAGGTATCTTGCGATCTATCTTGTTGCGCCAAGAATGCCTTCTGCACATAAGATATTCATGAGCCTGACAGCGTCGAAAGGGTTGGCGGTTGTTGTCGTGACGTTCATACTTGCATCTGCTGTCACAGGTTTTGAACCGATACTGGATTATATACTCGCGTTTGTGCTTTATTCATTGGTACTTTCATCTATCATAGTATGGTTCTCTCCTAAGCTTATCGGAGAAAAGATCAAAGAGGCAAAGATAGTCACAATCGCGCCTCCTGGAAAATGAAGATTCTATTTGGTCCTGCTGGAAATGTTGTCCCTGGCGCGCTTGCATCTATTCGTGAAGTCAAGAAGATGGGGCTTGATGCAGAAGAGTTTGCATTCACCTATTCAGTGTGGATGAAGAACGATGATGCAATGAAGATCAAAGAAGAGAACAAGAAACTAGGGATCAAGCTGAGCGCGCACGCACAGTATTGGATAAATCTTAATTCTGATGATGAAGGAAAAGTCGAGGCAAGCAAGAAAAGGATACTGAAAGCCTGCGAAAAAGCACATTATATGGGAGCAAAGCATGTTATATTCCATCCTGGTTATTACGGGAAACTTTCTGCAAAAGAAACATATGATCGTATAAAGAAAGCCATTGATGTAATTCAGAGAGAGCTGAAGAAGAATGGATGGGATGATGTCAAGCTAACGTGCGAGACAACTGGAAAAGTAAGCCAGTTCGGAACAGTAGAGGAGCTAAGGCAATTGAGAGAGGATGCCGGCACAGCGATATGTGTTGATTTTGCGCATCTTTATGCAAGAAGCCTTGGCACGAAAAGCTATGACGAGATTGTGAAGCAGTTCAAAGGAGAAAAGAATATGCACTGTCATTTCTCTGGGATCAATTACGGCAATAAAGGAGAGATGTCCCATAAAGTCATGGAGAAAAAAGATATTGTTGCTTTGCTAAAAGCACTCAAGAAATACGATGTGAGCTGCACTATCATCTCTGAATCTCCGATAACTTATGAAGACAGCCTCAAGATGAAGAAGATCTGGGAAGAGATCAAATGATTTCTGTCACGCTTGTATTTGTTTCTGAAACATTATGGATTTCCTGATAATATGAGAGCTGGGGAATTATGTAGACATAAAGGTCATTCTCATTTATTTTCCTTGTTCCGCTTTTCCATGCCACCAGTCCTCCGAATATAGACGGTGACCACTCATCGTCTGTTGAATTTGAGATTTGGATCTCTGTTTCGTCCTCAAGATAATACAAGTAGATGTCAGAGTTTTGGTTCCTATAGTCTTCCCATACAATCAGGTCCTGGTATATCATGGGGTTTTTCTGATCAGCAGTATTGTTCGTGATCTGCGTCAGCTGTTCGTTCTCAAGGTCAAACAGGTATATGTCCCAGTTTCCGTTCCTGTCATCTGCAAACACAATCTTCTTGTCATAGATAGATGGAGATTCCTGGCTGTCGAATGCAGATTCTCTTGGCATTGCGACCTCTGTTCCTGTCGCAAGATTATAGTACGAGACAACTGGAGTTGCAGTCGCTGATTCGAACACAACAATGTCCTTGTATATCTTTGGTCTTTTTATCGGATTCATGAGGTATCCTATCTTTTCCCTGTTTTTCTTCAGGATATCGTAACTGTACAGTGTATGGACAAAATCTGAACCTTCTTTCCAGATAATATTTGTGCCCCAGATATCTGGCTGGAATAATGCGTTTTCTGTCCTGTCAACTGTATCCTTTTTTCCGCTTTCCAGGTCGCAGATTATTATCTTGCTCTTTACAGCATCTCTTAACGGGCCAGGAGATCCAGAAAGGTCATTGAACACAATATATTTTCCATACATGTTTGGATTATAGACTGACTGGACTTTTTGTATCTTGTCTATCTTTGTATTCACTATCAATCTTTCTAACAGGTTTGTTGCGAGATCAAGCCTGTATAGGTTTTCTGTTTTTCCATTATTGCTCGTGAAATATAGTACTGCTCCTTTGATAATGATGTTGTCAAAATCCATATCTTCCAGAACTTTGAAGATTGTGGCTGAAACATTTTCCTGTGAGAAGTTTATCCGTTCTTCCAGTGCGGATTTTAAAGTTTGATC
>JAHWHI010000067.1 GCA_019323355.1 Candidatus Woesearchaeota archaeon
ACATTGTCACAATCACACCAAACGCTAACTGGTTCGGTACACAGTCTGTGACATTCACAGCAACAGACACAAACTCTGCAGTTGGCACAGCTGTTGTAACAGTCAATGTCACATCTGTCAACGACGTTCCTGTTATGAACTTCAGCGCAATCAATCCTATCACAATTGCAGAAGATACAAGCACTCAGATAGTATTGAGCTCCTACACAACAGATGTAGAGGATGCTTCAGCAAATCTAGTTTACAACGCAGGTATCAATCCGCCTAATATCACAATCTCAATCGACCAGAATACAGATACAGCGACAGTCACACCAGATCCAAACTGGAACGGTGTGCAGACACTAACATTTACTGCACTTGACTCTAACAGTGGTTCTGGCGTAGGAACAGTTACACTTAATGTAACTCCTGTGAATGACGCTCCTGTATGGAACTTCACATCTATCAATAACACTTACACTTTCAGTGAGAACACAAACGGAACACTTAATCTTGGAAATTATGTGATGGATTATGAGGATCCGCTTGCAAACCTTACACTGAATTCAACACCTGTTGCGAACATCGCAGTCAGTATCGACCAGAACACAAAGATTGCTACATTCGTTCCAGACACAAACTGGATCGGACAGAGAGTAATCACATTCAGTGCAATGGACACACAGAACCTGACAGGAACAGGACCATTGACAGTAGTTGTCAATGCTTCAGCACTTAACAAATTGCCAGTGATCAACTTTTCACAGTCACCATTGAACGGTTCATTCTCATTTGACGAGGATGTCAATGCGACACTTGATCTTGCGCCATATGTCAGCGACAACGAGACTGCACTGCAGAACCTTATATTTAATATAACACAGGTTCCAAACATGCAGATCAACCTGACAACTCACACTGCAACACAAGCTATTGTTACATTCTACCCTGATGCTAACTGGCACGGAGATAGAAATGTCACTTTCACAGTCATTGACGGAAATGGAGGAAGCGCATCAGCTGTACTTCCAGTAACAGTCAATTCAGTCAACGACCTTGTCGTGTTCAACGGAACCATTCCAACACAGTTCTTCTTTTCAGGACAGACAAAGGTAATTGATCTGACCACACACTTCAGCGATGAAGACAATATGACATCAATGGTCTTTGACACACCGCAGAAGGACGGCAATCTTACAGTCACATTCAACTCAGCTGCAAGAACAGCGACAATCACACCAGCAACAGGCTACACAGGTATCAGCAGCATGACAATCAATGCGACAGACAATGTAAACTCTACTGCAACATCTAACAGTTTCTTTGTTCAGGTGCTGCCGTACAACCAGCCGCCTTCAATCACACCAGCAATTCCAAACATTGTGATGAACGAGGATTCTTACTATGACACAATGGACCTAGACAACTATGTTCAGGATAGTGACACTGCGAATGCTTCAATGACATGGTACACTTCACCTAGTGCAAATATCTTTGTAAGCATCAATCCTACAACACACATGGTGAATATTACAACAAGAAAGGATTACGCTGGTAACGAGACAATCACATTCACAGTAAGCGACGGAACTTCAACAGCTACACAGGATGTAAACATTGAAGTGCTGAACACAGACAATGATCCGCCAGTCATACCGACACTAACAAGTCCTGCTGACGCAGCAGTCATCAGCGACCAGTCAATGCAGGTGACACTTGAGTGGACATCATACGATCCAGACAATACACCATTGACATACAGTGTATACTTTGGAACAGACCAGAATCCGCCGCATTATGTTGATACAACAAGCAATAATTTGACAGTCAACCTAACAGATGACACCACATACTACTGGTATGTCACTGCATCTGACGGAGTGCACACAACAAACAAATCCGCGACCTATATGTTCAGGACAGACGCTCCTAACTTCGCACCAGAAATAACAGATTTCACTCCAGCAGGAACATCAGTTACTGTCAATGAAGGAGAGAACCTTACATTCACACCTACAGTAATAGATAGAGATAATGATCCATTGGCTTACCAGTGGACACTTGATAATGTAGTTGTCTCAACAGACAGTACCTACACATACTCTCCAGGATTCACAGACTCTGGCACAAAGACACTTTCATTCAAAGTGACAGACCAGAACAGCGGGCAGTATGCATCAAGGACATTCACTATCACTGTAAATGATGTGCAGCCGCAATTCTCGCTTGCGTCAGCTTCACCTAGCGCTAACAATATATTGATCAGACAGGGTGCAAGCCAGGCATTCAGCATCACACTGAACAATCCAACACACCAACCAACAACATACAAATGGTTTGTCAATGGAAATGAGGAAGCGCAGTCACAGACATTCACACTTAACACAGCCAACAGAGGCACTGGCCCTTTCACAGTTTCAGTCGAAGCTAGAAATGACCAGGCTGGTCTTGTTACATATTCATGGACAGTGCAGACAGCAACAAGACCTACTTCACGAAGCGGAAGGATAAGAGGTACAATCCTATCCATCCCAGACGACCAGTTACATTATGCAACAAATGTTACAATCGAAGTGCCTAATGTTGCAAAGATAGACTTTGGCGCAGCTGTTATCGACCTGACAAATGTCATCGACCTTGACAGTTTCATAGTGCTGGACAGCAATATCGCAGGTATTGATTCACAGCAGTTCTCTGCACTGAACATTCCAGCGACAATCACATTATTCGGAGTTCCGTACGATGAAGCGCCTATAATCAATTTCACTACTGCTTTCACAAGAGAACAATCCCAGATCGTATCAGCGTTCTCTGGATACACACTTGTTAGTTATTCAGAGGCTCCGACTGCATTCGGCACAGTTGTATTCACTGTTCCAGGTTTCTCAACTTACACAGTCGGAAACACCGTCGATATGGGCGCAAGACTTGAGATTGATGATCTTGAGATTAACGGAGATCGTGTGCGTGTCGATCCAGAAGGACGAGATTCTGTGGATGACATCCAGCCAGGAGACCGTGTAACAATCGACATGGAAGTAAAGAACACTTTCCCAAGAAGAAACGGTCTTGAGATCGAAGGAATTGAAGTTGAAGTCACAATATATGATATTGATGACGGCGACGACCTGAACTTTGACTCTGACAGGGACTTTGACCTTGACCCAGATGATGAAGAGGATGTCCACCTTGATTTCAGAGTGCCTTACGAAGTTGAGGATGGAGAAGAATATGAGATCCTTATCGAAGTTGAAGGTACTGATGAGCACGGTTTCAGGCACAAGGTAAGTGCACGTGCATACCTTGAGATTGAGAAGGACAAGCATAATATCAAGATTACTGAACTGAACCTAAGGCCAAGCAGAGTTTCGTGCACAAGAGTCGCGAATGTCGAGCTTGAGATCACAAACTTAGGGGAAGACGACGAGGACAATGCAAAAGTCACAGTTACAAATGAAAAGCTTGGCATAGACGAATCATACACATTCGACCTTGACGGAGATCCGTACGACGAAGACTTTGACGTCTCAAAGAATTTCATCCTGAACATTCCAGAGGATGCAGAGAATGGTGTATACGATCTTAATGTCAATACCTATTATGACAGGATAAGACCTAGTGACTCTGCAGTATTACAGCTTACTGTGCAGGACTGTGAGGATTCATCCTACCAGACATACAACAAACCGCCAGTAACACAGTCCCCTCCAATCGAAGTGCAGATCATTGACTCTGGAAGACAGCCAATGGTCACAACAGAGACACAGGTAGAGGACAATACAAAATACGTACTTTTAATGCTGATAATCATCGGAGCTTTGCTGGTAGTTATCATGTTAGTTTACATGTTCATGGGAAACTCTCCTGAAGCTAAAGCTAAGAGAGAAAAGAAAAAGGCATGGAAGAAATATCAGAATGATATGAAACATCATGCAGAAGTAGAGAGAAGACGAAGAATGGCAGAGCTTCAGAGGCAGAGAGAGCAGACTTATAATGAATTCCGAAGAAAACAATGGGAGGAATTCAGAAAAAGACAACAACAGGGAGGCAATTTCGGGGGAAGGTAATCACCTTAACGGAGGATATAGAAAATGAGAAAAAGATTCAGATTTATCGGAACAACCCTCGGATTTATTGGTCTAGGATTAGGATTCCTTATAGGCAGTGCAGGCTGCAGTAAAGAAGATGAGGAACCAATCGTACCAGTTGCAGAGCAATACGTCCCCGCAGAAAGAAATCTTGTCACTAACGAGAGCACAACAGCTTCTCCATTAGAGTTTCTGGCTGTCAAGCCTGGAACAAACAAGAATACAAGACTGATCTACCTTTTAGGTATTGATAATACTAACAATAAAGTAACTTACGAAGTCATGGAAAACAATGTTCCAGTCGAAAAGACTTCAGACTTCAACCCAAACAACGGTGTTGGTGTCTTTGATCTTGGAACAATGACTGTAAGTTACAGGCTTAATTTCGCAAGAACCGGTCTGAACGCAGATGTCAACAAGGACGGAGACATCACAGCAGACGCACTGACAGGACACATCTCAATCGAAGGTCTTGCAGTACCTCTGAACGGCTCATTCCAGCTTCAGCCAAGGACAGACCTTGGAACATACTGGGAGAGAAGCGATGTGCCATTCCCAATGGTCTACACTTTTGTAGGTCTTAGCGCTGACAAGTCAGCGATTGTCCTTAAGGATGACAGCGACGGTCTTACAGAATTTGATATTTCAACAGGGCTTATCTCAACATACATGGGGCAGCATCCGTTCAGGCTGATCGACACTCCAAACGGGCCTCGACTATATGTTGACCTGAACGCTGACGGTGATCTTGGACTTGATCCTCTTGAAGGACAGCCGTTCATCACAGAAGAACTGCAGGAGATCCGAGAAGGAAATTTCTTCTACATAGGAGATTCGACAGTCCCTAACCAGTTCCCGCTTGTTTACAGGCTGAAACAGATAAGGACAATGTCCCAGAACGGTGCAGACGAACTCGAGTTTGTAGATCCTAATGGTTCGCCAGTTGTCGTAGATTATGATTCACAGACAGGGCAGGGATCGTTCATGGAAAACGGAAACACACACGTAGTCATGGTTAACACAACACAAGGTTACATTGTTATCGACCTTGACGCTAGCGGTCTTATGGAATCCGGAAGGGATCTTGCAGCTAACAACACAAACATAACAGCTCCAAGAGTTTCTGACGAGACAACAATTGTCCAGAACGGCGGATACACATTCACAAAGATTGCGCTTGGTGTTCCAAGACTTGCTATCTACAGCAAGGACACAGCAACACCGCCTAACCATACAATGACAGACGTGAACGGTGCAAACGCACTGACATTCGCAACTGTTGACGGACAGGTTGTCGCGACATATTCAAATCCTGACGGTGCTCAGATAAGAGTTGTTGACGAAGGCGCTGGTGTTTCAGGCGACTGGAACGCTAACAATTACCAGCAGAACCAGACAAACGTCACCAGAAGATAAATCTTTTAGAATTCTTTTTTCTTTCCTGTTTTATTCTCTTTTTTTCTAATCTTTTGAGATGTTTTGCCATAAGTTTTGGCATGCCAGGAGCAGTGCGTCTCAACCCGATCCACATATCTAATGTACGGGCATAGAATCCCTGCGCACAATACCTGTAATCCATGCACTCTTTGGGCCGGATATTCGGACCTTTGTCGTGCACCCTGCATGAAGCGATCTTCTTCTCCAGGTCGTAATCAAGATATTTGCAGACCCGTCCTCCAGGTTTATAATCTCCGTCAGGAAATTCTATTGCATAGCAGACACAGCATGCTCCACATCTGACGCATTCATAATTTCCATGTATCCCTGGCGGCAGGGCTGCGGCTCTCTGTTCTGCAGCAAGCCTTTCAAGTACATCATCAGGCAGTTCTCCTGGCTTGATCAAATCGTTAATATAAACTACATAATCAAAAAATCCCATACAAACAATCTAAAGAAAGTTTTATTTAAAGATTTGTGATAATCTGGACCATCCGCGAAGTCCTTTCACTCTCAGATCCTACAAGATATTTGCATCTTATCTTTTCTGCAATATCTACCAGATCCCTGCTGATCTTTCCGTCCACAATTATAGAATGCACATTGTTTATGCTTTTGATAGTGTCGATAAGACCGTCCATAGGAATCATACCAAGAACATTGAGATTCCTGTCAATGATGCATGCAAGCCCCTTGCCTTTGATCTCTGCGAGCTTTTCTTTGAACAATCTCTCTGATCTGGGATCAATTGATACTCGCTGCGGTCTTGGTTCCTCCCGCTTGTACTCCTGTCTTGGAGGTCTCTGGAATTCCTGTCTTGGAGGTCTCTGCTCCCTTCTCTCAAACTTACGTTCTGGCGCTCTTTGTGTCGGTGCCGGAGCTGTGACTATCTGCTCTGTCGAGACAGCAGCACGTATTGTCTTGAACAATTCTTTTGAAGTGAGATCAATGACTCTCTTTCCAGGATCCGGCTTCACCATCTTGTCGATGTCAGCGAATTCCATGAGTTTCTTTATTAAATATTCTTTTCCTCTGTTGATAAGTACAATCACTTCGTGCTTGTCAGCAAGATCTTTTAATGTAGCCTGCTTGCTCAGGTCTTCGAATGCGACAACATTCTTTATCCCGTACTTAAGCAGGTTCTTAAGATCGTCAACAGTCTCTACAAAGATAAGGTCGTCATATGTTTCAATCCCAGGCCCGCACGGAACTTTCTCATCGCCGTACTCAGCGACCTGGTCCATGCGGACAGCGTATGTCACTTTATCCACTAATTCCTGTGAATCAACAGACACTGACATGAACTTCTCTAGAACTTTTTTAGCGTGCTCGATGATCTTCTTAAGTTTTAATTCTTTGATATTCTCTATCTTCTTTACTCTTGCTTCTGCTTTGCACGGGCCTATCTTCTTGATGGTCTCGAGTGCAGCAGCAATGATGACCGTATGGGTCTGGTCCATGAAAGAAGGGATAGTTATCATGCTTGTTGTCCCCTCTGGAGTATATTCTGTCTCTACCTCTATCCTGCCGATCTTGTTCTCTTTCTGCAGTTTACGCAATTCTAAAGTTTCTCCAAGAACATCCTCTGTCTGGCCGAACACAGCTCCGATGATATCAGACTGGTTCACTCTGCCCATGACTTTGATCTCGATCTTGATTATGTTTTGTGGTTCTGGTTGCATTTTCAGTTCTTGCCTTCAAGATTAGTGTCCCTTTCTTTGTATAGTTTTTCGTGGACCTTTTGTATGAACTCTTTGACCTTGACATTATATTCTTCGACTGTCTCTATTTTCACATTGATCGGTTTTCCTTCGACCTCTGTCACCAATGTCACATGCCTTCTGAATTCATTAAGTCTTTCTTTTACAGGCGCTTTATTAAGCTTTCTCATGAACTGATAGAATTCAATATCGTCCTTGAACTCGGGATGAAGCTTTGCGAGCCAGTCGCACATTGTCTTTGTCCCGTGCAGTGCTTCTTTCAGCTCATCTTCACCAAGCTCTGTCTTCAGTACAGCTTTCATCGCAAACTCGAAAGCCTCTATAAGCCTGCTCACCACGCTTTTTATGACATCTACTGTCCGAGAATACTTTAGGCTGACGTATATGAGATGGTCAGCCCGCACCATTTCTTTGGATGCGCTGATATAATCCTCATGCTTTTCGATTGCCATTTTGGGTTTCCAATTCAGATAAGCACGCGAAGTATTTAAAGGTTCTCTTGATTTATGACGTGAGGGTAGTTATTTTTGGATTCTGAGGCCTATCTGATTCTGTTATGCTCTAAATCGCGCTGTAGGGCGGCCATATCTACTGTGTCTGTGTTTTGAGTGCTTTTACTGCCTCCAAATTTAGTATTTGCAAAGAAATCCGGGTCTAATTCCTCTTCCTCCTCTTCTTCATATTTTGGAGGCTTATGCTTTCTATGCGAATATGACCTCATCTTGTGCTCTTTTCCTAGAATTACATTCACCACTATTACGAAAATCAGGAATATCATAAAGGGAAGCAGGGTACTGATATACCAGATTGATGTGAAGACCTGGAGTATGAGCTCGAACATAAGGAAAGGTGTTGCATACAATGCTGTTTTGAGAACAACACGCGCTTTTATAGTTCCTTTCAGTGTTCTTGTCGAGACCACCATGAATCCTGCGACAATCAATGCGAGCAGCAGGTACTAGATAGCTGAATATGCATATATCAAAAAGAAGATGTACGGAAGTAGGAGTACTGTCCCTATTATCAGGTTCATTTTGACTGTCTTCTTATTTCTTGACAGATCTTTCAGGTCATCGATCTTTGCCTGGTTCTTGCCAAGGCCGAATGGAAGAAGGTTCACCTGCAGGGAATCATTGCTGATATAGAGTCCTTTTTTGTCTGGAATCTCCTGCGTGCTGGTGTCTATTGTTATGAATCCGAGATTCACAGGCTCTGATGTCTGTATGTCTGCATCAAGACTGAACGCAGAGAATTTTGAGAACTCTTTCTCGACCTGGAACGGCATTATCACAAGCTTAGGTATGAACAGGATGCTCGCCACTACAAGAAAAAGGAACAGTGCGCAGAAGAAAAACTTCAATATTTGCCTGAATTTGTCATCAATAAGAAGATGATACTTGCCTGGATTGAAACAATCAGCAAGATCCCGAAAAAAAATCTTATAATTCATGGAACTTATGCAACCAAAGGGCATTTAAATACTTTACTAAAATTTATGAACCACAGATAAATTTATAAATGACAAAACCCTTTTCTTTACAAAATCAAAGGAAGGATAAGAGATGAGTAAAAGAGGTGGGATTAGTCAGACATCTGCGTATTATATGTTGTTGGTGCCAATAATCATAATCATTTTGATTCTTGGTGCATATCTCTATTTTACAAACCCGACAATCACAGGGCTTTCACAATATGAGGATACTGAAGATTTCTACAAAGACCTTAACCTGCGTTTTGAAACTTCTTCAACATTCAACTTTGATCTTGGCCGTGTTCCGACTGCACTGCAGCTCGCTGGCTCTTTTGAAGAAGGGACTGTCGCAAGGGTCTACTATGTGAATGAAGGGAATAAATTTCTTATCCTGAACACAGAATCTCTTGAGAATGAGTTTGATTACACGTGTGCAGACACATGCGAGATCGAGACATTCAATGAGAATGTGATACTTTCTGTTGAGGTCGACTCTGGAGTGCTGATACTTGACAAGCTGAAATATTCTGCTTTTGTATCAGCTGGAAACAATCCTCCTGAATGGCGAGGCCGGACATCATTCTATGTTGACGGCATAACTAAATATGAGATCAATCTGGAGAATTTTTTCTATGATGTTGACAAGGATCCATTGACATATTCTATCCGGTCAAGAGAGAACCCTTTCAGTGCTTATATCTACGGAAAAATATTGAGGATAACAACAAACTCAAGGAGCGGCGGAACGCACAGCATCCGTGTCATCGCATCTGACAAGAAAGATACAACAGATGTTTCATTGCAGATAAATGTCCTTGGCTTGGAGGAGTATGCTCCGAAAACAACTGCTTTTGATCCAGCCAAACTAACTTACACTGAATCATGCAGGGCGATCGAAGAGGATGGAAAAACAATAGTGCTTAAAGGCAATGCAAAATCATCAACAGGAAGCTGTTTCACAATAAATGCTGACAATGTTGTGTTTGACTGTGCCCAGAAAATCATCTATGCAAATGAAGGGATAACTGTGAGCGGAGACAATATTGAGATTAAGAACTGCAAAATATATTCAAGGGCAAATGGAGTAACAGTTTCAGATTCTTCAAACCTGTACTTGCACGACAATAAGATATACAACAATGATGGCGCAGGAGTGATGCTGCAGAATATCTTCTCAGGAAGAATAATATCTAACGTGCTTGAGAATAACATGTTCGGTATCAGGCTGCTCACATCCAATGGATATAACGAGATAATGTCTAATACTTTCACAAAGAACAGGGCCTCTGGCCTGTTTGTCGGTGAGAGCAGCCAGGCTGTGATTGCAAAGAATATCTTTGATGACAACCTTATGTACGGCATATCTTTGTTCTCATCTAGCAATAACCTGCTTCAGGAGAATACAGTATCTGGTTCTGAGAACGGTATGTCGATTGCTGCAGAGAGCAGGAACAATGACCTAATCTCTAATGATATAGAGGCTACAAAAGGAATATATTTTGAGAACAGCCAGTACAATAGTATAAGAAGCAACAAGATCAAGGGTGGAATCGAATATGATGATGCTTCTATACTGAATGCAGAATTAGACAATGTGCGTATAAACTGATAATTTATTCGTTATAGATGATTATGTTTCCTCTTCCTTTCTTTATCTTCCTGATCTTTCCTTTTGTCTCAAGCTCTGTTAGCACCAAAGAGATCTTAGCTTCTGAAGACGGGAACTCATTCCTTATGTCTTTCTGTGTTGTCCTTTCCTGTTTTTTGATGAATTCCAGTACTTTCTCTGCCTCGCCTTTGACAATCATCTCCTTTTTTTTCCGATCTTCCTTCACTTCTTTGACTTTTGTCTCTATCTTCTTCATGCGTTTCATCCATACATAGACCAGGGCAAGGAACACGAACAGTATGACAATGCCTATCCAGTTGAACCCTTCTTTTACTTTAAGCTCAAGGAAAGTAGGTTCGACATCTGTAAGAACCTGTTCTGTCTCCAGGAACAATAGCTCTTCTTCTGCAATCGATTCGAACAATACAAGGTCAAAGACATATGCTTTCTCCTCTGTTATGTCAATGCTCTCTGTCACAGAACTCACGAGCTTGCCTTCTTCGTCATAGAATCTTGCACTGATATTGTAAGTTCCAAGGCCGACCTCAAAATAATACTCTCCGTTTTCAGTGATGTCTTTCTCAGCACCTAGTGTCACAAAGGCGTTATCCACCTTCTTCAGGGAATAGTCATATACTGTCCCATGGAGAGTTGCTGCTGAAGCAAGATTGACAGCTATTAATAATAGGCATATAAGCAGTCCAATTTTCAGTGCTTTCCTCATATTAATCTAATATACGGGTTGTATATAAAAAGATTATTGTTCTTTAACTCTTTTTTTGCCAAAATAAAGTCCGTTTTGGCCTCCTTTAAGCATTAGCTGAAGATATGAAGTTTTGTAAAGCATTAGAAACTTTATCCTTGCTTCTACATTAACACTTTAGCAAGTTTCTATATAAATAACATTCGCCATACTAACTGGTATCACAAAGCCAAAAACAAATGCCTAGAATCCCTGTTTCACTCGCCCTATACGGGCGGTGTCACAGGCCCCTTCGAAGCCTGGCTTTGGGATAAATTTTTATATCCATTAGGATTGAAAAACAAAAGATACGGAGGTTAAGAACAATGGGGAAAAAATTATTTGCATTATTGGTTCTAGCCCTATTCATCTTTGCAATGGTTCCATTAGTTACAGCTGAGAGCGGCCGTACAAATGGCCGGACAGTTGACACAGAGGACACTGTTGACGCAGATGTAGAGGATGCAGAAGAACCAGAAAAAGTGCGTACACGTGAAGAGGCAGAAGTCAAAGAGCGTGTTACAGAAAGAATAGGAGAGAAAGCAGAAGACGCAAAACGCACTATGGAAGAAAAGACAGAAAAAGTACGTGAGCGTTTTGAACAGCTTTCTGATAAACAGAAAGAACGGTTCCAGAAACTGCAGGAATACAAGCAAAGGACTCTTGATAAGCTGAGTGATAATCGGCTGACAAAAGCAGCTGGACTTACAGAAGAACAGCTTGAGAAGCTTGCAGCTCTTGACAGAGCAAGAGTCAAGAAATATCTTGATATGAAGGAAGACAAGCTGAAAGCAAGTCTTGAAAAGCTTGAGCTTAAGAAAGTCAAGAAAGAGGAGCAGTTCAAGAAAAGAGTTGTTTCTGCTGCAAAGCAGAAAGAATTGAAGAAACAGTTGCAGGCAGCTGGCGAAGAGTTTGCAGAAGACCAGGAAGCATACCAGGAGATGAAGCAGAAATTCATCCAGGCAAAAGAAAGATTGCAGGAATGCGAAGGTTCTGAGACTGCAGAGTGCGCTCAAATCCGTGAGGAAGCGAACGAACGAGCAAGAGAATTCCTGAAAACAGGTCTTGAGACTGCAAAAGGACAGCTTGAGAAGATCAAGCTTCGTGTTGAAGAATCAGAAGATCTTTCTGAAGAAGAAGCTGAAGCTATCATAGAGCAGGCTGAAGAAGACATGGAAGCTTTAGAGGATCTTGAAGAGCAGGTTGATTCAGCTGAGACAAAAGAAGAGATAAAAGCAGCTGCTGAAAGGATCGAGAACAGATGGAAAAAGGTAAAGGAGAAGGCTAAGCGAAATGCTGGTCGTGTAATCCATGCAAAGGTCGGTGAGATAATCAAGAGGAGCGAATCCCTTGAGCGAAAACTTGACCGGACCCTGGCAAGAATGGAGGACAAAGGCCTTTCAGTAGAGAATCTTGACGCAAAAGTTGAAGAGTTCAGCGGATATGTTGATTCAGCTCGTGAGAAATTCACCGAAGCACGTGAACTGCTTGCAACTGGCGAAGAGACAGACACTGCAAAAGCTCTTGTACGAGAAGCGCATGACCTATTGAAGAGCGCTAACACTGTCCTTATGGGCATTGTGCGTGACATCCACGGTGCTGGTGAAGAGATCGAAGAAGAACCAGCAGAAGTGACAGTTGTCGAAGATACCGAAGATGAAGACGTTCCAGTTCCAGAAGTCGAAGACGATGAAGATGACATGGAAGAAGTCGAAGAGACTGTAGACGAAGAAGAAGAGGAAGAAGAAGTAGAAGAGACTGAAGACGACGAAGATGATATGGAAGACGACGAAGATGAGGACGATGAACAGGACGAAGAAGAATCTTCAGATGAGGAGTAAGGAGGTTTGATAGAATGAGGCACAAAATTTTGGCTTTGGTTTTCATCCTCCTGATAGGGACTTTGGTGATTTCAGGATGTGCAAAGGCTCCCGCAGAGGGATCAATTGCGCCTGACAACGAAGTCGAGGTTCAAGAGGCATCTGAAGACGTTGCGCAACTAGAACAGGATCTTGATGTCGACCAGGTCGACCTTGAGATCGCGTCGTTGTTCGAAGATTATTGATTTTTTATTTTTTTATTTTTGATTTTATTTTTTGAAAATGGCAGACGAAGAAAAAAGAGAGCAGATGAACAGGTTAGTTAATCAATCTAATTTTCTTAATGTCAAGAGTTCCCAGGTAGAGAAAGATATTGATACTTTCATGGACAGGTTTGATGCTGAGAACAGGAATATCCAAAGGAAGATGTCTGAGCTGAAGCAGAAGATAGATTCCACAAGCAAGAATATTGAAGATACCAAAGAGCATATGAAAGCTGTCATCAAAGAGATGCAGAGCCTTGCCAGCACTGGCGATCTCCAGATCCTGAAGACCAAATTAGAGAAATGGAACCCTTCGGATCTTATCACTATTTCTGAATTCATAAAGCAGATGGAAGAGGACCTGTAGGCAAACATTTTTATACCTTTGAGTTCTTACAAAGGACAGAGGTGGTGTATAGTGGAAAGATCATTACTTATTGGGCTCATTGTCCTTGCTGTCATTATTATCTTAAGTTTTCTAATCGCATTGTTCGTATTCACATTGCCAAAAGACGGAGGCATAAGCCTGACAGGCGAGAATGTGCAGGTCATTGAGATCAAAGGTCCTATACAGGCTGAGAAGACAGCGTCCATCTTGGGGGGGACTAAAGTCGCAGCTTCAACAGTGCTTGTTGAAGAGCTGAAAAAGGCAAAAGACAATCCTTCTATCAAGGCTGTTGTGCTTGAGATAAATTCTCCAGGCGGAACAGTTGTAGCTTCAAAAGAGATTGGAAACGCTATCAAAGAGCTGAAAAAAGAAAAGCCTACAGTCGCATGGATCCGTGAAGTCGGAGCGTCAGGAGGATACTGGATCGCATCCTGTACAGACTGGATTGTTGCAGATGAACTATCAGTCACAGGCTCTATCGGTGTTGTCGGTTCTATTCTTAGTTTTGAAGGTCTTCTGGACAGGTACAATATAACATACCAGCAGCTGATCTCTGGCAAATACAAGGATGCTGGTTCTCCATTCAGGGACATGACTCCTCAGGAGACAGCACTGTTCCAGGAAAGATTAGATATTATCCATGACGCATTCATCAGGGAAGTCTCTAACAACAGGAACATTGAATACAACAAGGTCAAGGAGATGGCGACTGGAATGTTCTATCTGGGCGGCCAGGCAAAGAATCTTGGTCTTGTGGACGAGCTGGGCGGAAAAACAGAAGTCGAGAATTATATGAAGAAAAGATTGAACGCAGAAAAGATAAACTTCATCCAGAAGAAAAAGACAGTTGGTCTGTTTGACATCCTTACTCAGGGAATGTCAGAGGCATCCTTCAACATGGGGCGAGGTCTTGCTTATGAGTTGAAGCAGACCCGTGTCAGCAATGAAGTGCAGCTGCTTATCTAAGAAGTATAGTTCCGATTACAAATGCTGCATAGGTCGCCAATAGCAGGACACCTTGCGGCCATGTTATTCTCTTGAAACTAAAGAAGATGATTCCTAGTGTGATCACTGATACCATCATGATTCCAGAGAAAAGAAAATCTCCCATCACAATCGTAACAGGATTTATTACAGCAACGATTCCTAGGATCAATGTAAGGTTTGTCACACAGGAACCGAATGTTGTTCCGAACGCGACTTTTGCATGTCCTTTAAGCGTGCTTTTTATCTCCACTACCAGTTCAGGTACAGTTGTTCCTATTGACAGGAATATTAATCCCATAAGATAGAGCGGGATCTTCAATATATCTCCTATGTTTACTAACGAGACAACAAGCAGTTTTGCGAATAACAACAATGCTGCCAGGCATCCTCCGAACACAACAATGTTCTGCCATATCTTCCTGAACTTTACATCGTGCTTCAGCTTTGATTCTTTTCCCTCTTTGATCCACATTATTGCCAGATACGCTCCATAGGCAACCAGTAAGATGATTCCATCGATTCGCGAAAGTCTTGTATCGATAGCTAAGATGACAGGAAGGATGACCAACCCCCACACTAGAAACGATTTGTAGTGGCTTTTTTCCTTGATATCTATTTTTCTCGACACAACAACCATTATTCCGAGAACTACAGCAACAACAATGATGCAAGCTCCGATCAGATCCCCTAGAATCAGCGCGTTCTGGTCAGCAGTTGCTGCCATGATCCCTGTTGACAGTTCTGGAAGAGAAGTTCCTAACGAAACTACCAAGAAACCGACAACATATTCTGAGACTCCAGTCTTCTTTGCATAATCCATGACAGAGAATATCGCATAATCCGCAGCTTTGGAAATAAGATAGACGCAAGCAACTGCAATAAGTATGTAAAAGATTAATGGATTCATCTGTCACCTCTAAATGGGGTTGCGAGGATTCGAACCCCGACCTCCGCCTCCCGAAGGCGGAATCATAGCCAAGTTAGACTACAACCCCTTTGATAGGTCTTTTCATTTATATATTTATATATTTTATTAGCAAAAATTTAAGTACTTCAAATATCTTCGCATCGGAAATGGCAAGACGCGCTTTCATCATCCATGGTTGGGAAGGAGATCCTAGTCATGGCTGGTATCCTTGGCTGAAGGAGAAGCTGGAGGAAAAAGGTTTTGAAGCTCATGTTCCTGCAATGCCAGATCCAGACGAGCCAAAGATAAAATCATGGGTATCAACACTGAAAAAAGAAGTTGGCAAGGTTGACAAAGATACTTTTTTTGTCGGCCACAGTGTAGGATGCCAGACAATCATGAGATTCTTAGAGGATCTGGATGATGATACAAAAATCGGCGGAGTTATTTTTGTAGCACCGTGGATGCATCTTGATCCGAAAACTATTGAAGAAGAAGGAGAAGAAGTGGTGGAGATAGCAAGGCCTTGGATGGAGACTCCGATTGATTATGATAAGATAAGAAAGTTTGCCAAATATATTTGTTTATTCTCAGACAATGACCCTTATGTTCCGCTGTCAGACATTGATCTTTTCGAGGAGAAATTAGGAGCAGACACAATACTTGAATATGGAAAGGGACATTTCACACAGGATGACGGCTGCAACGAACTGCCATTTGTCTTCGAAGAAATAATGAAACTTATCTAACCTTCAATTTCTCGTGGAAAAGTTTGTAGATTGTTATCGCCCAGTACGGCATTATTAATCCAAACAAGATATCTTCAATCGGTACTCCTAGAAACTGAATTCCTAGCATTCCAGCGCCAGGATACATCCAATGCCCACGATAAATAGCGAACCAGTCCCATATTATTGAAATTCCGAACATAATTCCAGTGATAAGCAGCCTTTCCTTCATTGTCTTATACAGATGGAAATGAAACCTCCATTCTAGAATAAGTCCAGATACGAGAAATGCCAGTAAAAATAGGAAATACTCCATGCTTTTTCAGAGATAATAAAAGTATAAAAGCTTTTCTAATTCTGCTCGTTCTTCTTTTGTCTCAGGAACCGCAGAATTTTTTCTCCTTCTTTGCCAAGCGATTTCATAAATATTTCTAATATCGGATTGTTTAGTCCATGTGCAATAGCCTTGTCCTGGACAAGCGCTTCCATCGGAACATCTTTTGCAATAGCATGGACTTCTTTTATCCTTTTGACAAATTGATTCATTGTGTGGTTAATTTCGTCACCATATAAATTCAGATCATTTGAAGCAAACCCGCACGGATTATAATATCCAACTATAATATCAGCAAAATATAGAACTTTGCTTTTATTTGCGGCCTCAACTAGACGATATCCAGAAATACTTTCCACAAGAGCTTCCATATCTTCAAGAGTTGTGATGCCTTGTGTGTCCGGAGACCAGATTGTGATCTTAACTTCGTCTGGCACAAGTGCTTTTATAGAAACAATTTTGTCTTCCAAAAGCCTGGCAACAATAAGGCTGCCTTCACAATTATCCATGCATTTGTATTCTGGTTCTTGCTTTCTTCTGCAATCCCCTTCTTTCTGCCTGACATGAACAGTATACAATGGCTTACCGCCATAACGTACAGCTTCCACAGTTCTACCGCGTATTTCCATGCAAGCGATAAGAATTGAGTTCTTTTTAAAATTTAGTCTTCTTGCTTGTCGTCTTCTTCTTGATCATCATCGACAAACCTGGTTTCCAGGATATCAAA